>NZ_CAPF01000097.1:0-68480 GCF_000321165.1 Enorma timonensis | reverse complement strand
CGTGACCCCTTGCTACTTGAGGGGGTGCCCATAAACCGCTCGTTTCGCGCGCTTTGGGATCGGGCAGCTCTCGGAAAGCCCGGAAACCGTTCATTTGGCGCGTTTCGTGCCGCCGTGCACGCACCTCCGTACGCTCGCCGCGACCACTTACGCCGCGTCGTCCCCCTGCACCTGCTCACGCGCGGCATTGAGCGCGGCCCCGCCGTCATCGCCCAGGTAGATCTCCTCGCCCTTGCGCGCCTGGCCATCCTGCAGCTCCTGCTCGTGCGCCTCGATGTCCGTGTCGTCCACGCTTGGCGTCTCGATGAGCGACGAGACGGAGTTCACCTGGGACTGCAGGCGCCCGGCGACCTCTTCGTCCATTCCCACGATCTTGAGCTCCCAGTCGATGTTGCTCGATGCCTCGGACTTGTTCTTCGTCCAGATAAAGGTAAAGATGAGCCGCGGGCTCTCCGACGCGCTGCCGTCCCCGGGCACGATGTTGCCCTCGTCGTCCACGAACGCGGAGACGTTGTAGACCACGCGGTTGATGTTGTCGTTGAGCAGGGCGTTCGTCGCGAGCGCCGCCGCCTCGATCTGGCTGTTCGAGAACAGCTCGAGCTCGTTTTCCGCCTCGGTGGAGACGACGCTCACCTCCACGATGCCGGCGCGCTCGTCGGCCTCGTCCACGGTGAACCGCGCCGGGAACTGCGTGAAGCCGTTGCCCCACTCGACGCCGCCCTCGAGCGCGCGCGAGACGGTCTCGGTCGTCACGGTGTCGGAAAGGTTCGCCGTGTTCAGGCGGCGCATCACGCCGTAGCCGATCTGCATGCCCACGATGAGCAGGATCGTGCCCACGATGAACGCGATGCCCATGCGCGAGATGGAGACGGAGGCCTTCGAGCCGGACGGGTCCTCATCGGAGAGCGGGTCGATGGCGTGCTTCTGCTCGGCGGCGCGCCGGCGAAGGCGCTTTGAGCCCTTCCCCGCGCGTGCGGGCTCCACGACGCCGGCAGCATCGACGCGCGAGAACAGCTCCTCGGCCTCTTCCGGTGTCAGATTAGATCCCTTTGCCATCGCGTTCCCGTCGAACCCTTGCCGGCATGCGAGCGCCTACGCGCCCAGCTCCTCAGAACCGGCAGCCCCGCGAAGCGACGACCCCGCGCGAGCACCCTCGAACTGCATTCGATAGTAGCGAGCGTAGGTGCCGTCGCGCTCGAGAAGCTCCTCATGCGTGCCGCGCTCCACAACACGACCACGCTCGACCGTCGCGATCTCGTCGGCGTTCTTGATGGTCGAGAGGCGGTGAGCGATGATGATCGTCGTGCGGTCGCGCGCGAGGCGCTCGAGCGATTCCTGCACCGCCTCCTCGCTCTCGTTGTCGAGCGCCGAGGTGGCCTCGTCGAGGATGAGGATCGCCGGATCCTTCAGGAACACGCGCGCGATGGCCACGCGCTGCTTCTGCCCACCGGAAAGGCGGCTGCCGCGCTCGCCCACCACGGTGTCGTAGCCGTCGGGCAGGCTCTCGATGAACGCGTGGATGTTCGCGCGGCGCGCCGCCTCGACGATCTCCTCCGGGGTGGCGTCCGGGCGGCCGTAGGCGATGTTCTCGCCGATCGTACCGTCGAAGAGGTACACGTCCTGCTGCACGAGGCCGATCGCCTGGCGCAGGCTCTCCTGCGTCACGGAGCGCACGTCCTGGCCGTCGATGGTGATGGCGCCGCTCGTCACGTCGTAGAAACGCGGCAGCAGCGAGCACGTCGTGGTCTTGCCGCCGCCCGACGGCCCCACGAGCGCAATGGTCTCGCCCGGGCGAATGGAGAGGTTCAGGTGGTCGATGACCGGCCGGCCGGCGCGGTCGCTTCCCAGCTCCTCGTCCTCGTAGCTGAAGCACACGTCGCGGTACTCGATGGCGCCGTCGGTGACCTTAAGCGGCCGCGCGTCGGGGGCGTCCTCGATGTCGGGCATGGTGAGCATGACCTCGTCCATGCGCTTGAAGCCGGCGATGGCCTTCTGGATGTTCTCCGTGGAGTTGACGAGCGTCTCGATGGGCGTGGTGAACAGGCTGATGTAGAGCGCGAACGTCGCCATGTCGACGGCCGTCATGCTCCCCTGCGCCACGAGCAGGCCGCCCACCACGACGATCACCGTGAAGAGCGCGCCGGTCATGAGGGCGCTCGTGGCCTGGTACGCGCCCATGGCGTGGTACTGCGCGACCTTGGAATCGAGGTAGCGGGCGTTCGAGCGGCGGAACTTCGCGCGCTCCGTTCCCTCGTTGGCGAACGACTTCACCACGCGCATGCCCGCGAGCGAATCCTGCAGCTGGGAGTTGACCTCGGAGATCTTGCGACGGTTGTCGGCGAAGACCTCGCGCATGCGGAGGTTCTGCCGCACCATGATGACGACGAACACCGCCGTCACCACCGCCATGACGCCCGTGAGCACGGGCGAGATGGTCGCGAGGATGATGAACGCGCCGATGATCTCGACGCCGCAGATGATGATCCATTCCGGCACGTGGTGGGCGGCCTCGCAGATGTCGAAGAGGTCGTTCACCACGCGGCTCATCATGTCGCCGGAGTTCACGCGGTCGAAGTACGTGAAGCAGAAGCGCTCGTACTGGTCGAAAAGGTCCTGGCGCATGCGCGACTCCATGCGCGCGCCCATGATGTGGCCCTGCGCGGAGACGAAGTAGCGGCAGCCCATGCGCACGAGGTACATCACGATGAGGCCGAGGGCGATGTAGCCCAGCGCGCCGAGGATGGCGCTGCGACCCTCCATGAACAGGCCGCCCGTGAGCGCGCGCAGGATGCTGGGAAAGGCGAGGTCGATGCCGGCGATGACGAGCGCGCAGACCGTGTCCGCGATGAGCAGGCCGCGCTCCGGCTTGTAGTACGCCAGGAAGCGCCGGAGCATCGTGGGGTGAAGCTCGGGGCGCGCGGGGGCGGCGTGCGGGGTGGCGCGGACGTGTTCGGGAACGGTCGGGGTGCTGCGCATGAAACGCCTTTCGATATGCGGTGGGTGTGCAGCGCCCAGTATATACTATGCGCTCAGCGCGAGGTGGGCGGCTGCGAGAAGGCGTTGAAGCCGCCCATGACGAGATGCGCGGGTCGCGTGCCGGGAATACATCTCGAGTTCGTATTTTCATGCCCAACTATTTCTCATTTACTATTTTTGTAATACGATATTCTTAGAAAGGAGCGCCATGATCTATGTCCTCGAACGCATACACGCAAGACATCCGGAAATCGATGAGGAGAGCGTGCGCGAGGCATGGGAGCATGCTGTCGCCTATGCGCCAAGAGAGGATTCCCGCCCGTTCGAGTACATGGCTGTCGGCTTCGACGGAACGGGTCGAGCCATCGAGATGATCGGACGGCGCACCGCAGACGGCGATTGGGTCATTTGGCACGCGTTTACACCGCCAACAACCAAAGCGCTTAAAGAGCTAGGTCTAAGGAGGTAGCAATGGACGATAGGGAGCTTTTGGCAAAAATCGGCATGACCGAAGCCGAAGCCGATAAGCGTGGTGCGGCTTATGAGCACGACGCATGGGACGCCGGAACGTTCGGCAAGCCCCGGCGCGGCAGGCCGTCCATTGCCGATGAGGAAGTGCGCCCCTACACCGTGCGCTTCCCCGTCTCCCTCATGGAGTATGTGGACCATAAGGCAAAGCAGAACGGCGTCAGCCGATCCGAAGAGCTGCGACGCATCGTGGCAGACGAGCGCAAGCGCGCGACTGCGTAAAAAGACCTAGACGAGCGGCTGCGAGAAGACCCGCCACAGCCGGCAGGGCGATTTCACAGCAAGGGCTGCGGGGTATCAGGCGAAATCGTCGGCGTGGGCGAGCAGGTATTCACGCATGTAGGGAACGGCGAAGTCGACCGTTCCGTAGCCAACCCTCTCGATGATCGCCGCGTCGATGAGCCGCTTCCGATACGAACTGGTATCTTTGGTAGAAAGCCCCATGCGCCGCGAAACCTCGCCCGTCGATATTGGGTCATCGTCACATTGTGCCATGGCGAGGAGGTATTCCACCTGCCGCTGCGGCAGTCGGCGCAGGATGGGGGCGATGACCATCGAGTCGAAGTTGGCACGCGCCCGCTCGATACCCGTTCGCGCATCCTCGGCCGTCACGCTCTCGCCGCCCCGGCGCTCGCTCGCCTGCCAGGTGTAATAGCCGACCAGCTGAACCATGAACGGATAGCCTGCGGCAGCGTCGGTGAGCAGCGCCGCAACGCTTCCATCGATCGCCTTTCCCGTGCGGCGCATCGTGTCTTCAATCGACTCGCCGACGGCGAAATCTGGCAGCTTGGAAAGCTCGACGTGCTTGGCACGCTGCAAAAACGTTAGGGTATCCGCGCCGATCGCATCGTCGACGGCGGTAGGGAGACCTGCGAACGCAAAGGCAACATTTGCCTCTTGGCGAATAAGCAGCTGGATCTCATTGCCGAGCCCCCGCAGCTCATCGATCGGGGCATCTTGAATCTCGTCGAGTGTGATGAGCAGACCGCCTTTTTGGGAGGCCGTGAGCATGGCCTCGCCCAAGTCTGCCTCATGTTTCGATAGCTCGATGGAGCCGAGCCCAACACCCATGATGGACGGCGCAACAGACAGCGCGTTCAACGCGGGGCGCCGCGTGAGCGCCTTGAGGATGCGGTCACAAAACCCTTTGTTCGCCGCCACATCGACAACCTGGAACCCGTATTCTCGCGCGATGTCGCCGAGCGCATTAAGCAGCACGGTTTTTCCGACACCGCGAACGCCCGAGATGCGCATGAGCCTATCGGGTGCACCTGGGCCGTTCTCAAGCGCGTCACGGAAGTCGTTGAGAATCTCATCGCGGCCGATGAGTTCCGGCGGATTCATGCCTGCTGTCGGCTTGAAAGGGTTGCCGCGTTGTTGCGCCATCGTAATCGCCGCCATCCGCGCTATGAAGTTCTAACAAGTTGAGCAAATTCTAACAAGATGAGCAGATTCTAACAAGGTGAGCAAATTCTAACAAGATGAGCAAATTCTAACAGGATGAGCAAGCAGCTGAAGGGCTGCCGAGGTAGCGACGTTGCTACGTGCCAGGGCTTCGTGCGCCAAATCCTACGCGAGCCCCTACCCGCAGTACCTGCGCATCGCGGCCGCCACGCCCTCGGGCGTCGTCTGCGCCATGATGTCTGCCACCGCGGCGCCGTCGAGGAAAACGTTCATGAGTGCCTGGAGCACGGCGACCTGCCCCTCGGCGTGGCCGGTGAGCCCGAGGTTCACGATGAGCTCGGCCGGGACGTCGCCGCCGATGCCCGCCATGCCCTCGAACACGATGGGCATGCGCGGGCGAATCACCGCGATGTACGGTTTCTTGAGGTGGACAGGGTCGACGTGCGGCAGTGCCACGGCGACGGCCTCGAACTGGAGCCCGGTGGGAAAGTTCCGCTCGCGCTCGACGATCGCCTCGTACCACGTGTCCTCGATGTACCCCTGCGAGGCAAGTGCCGCACCGAGTTGCCGAAAGAGGTCATGCCGATCCGCGGCCTCGAGGTCGAAAAACACGAGCTCGGGCTTGAACAGGTCGATGCACGCGCCTTCCATGTCGTTGACCACAACCCAATCCGTATCGGATGCAAACAGAAACGAGGAGGCTCCACGGGCACCGCCCGCAAAGCCCCCTCATTGTACAAGAGCCGCCTGATGGGAGATGTTGGTGGGCGGCGCGCTGAAGATTTCCTAGGCAACCGGCTTCGCGCCGTTGGCGAACACCTTCATGACATCGATAAAGTCCTTGACCAGGCGATCGTATGCCGCGCTCGTGAGGTCGTGCCAGTACACGGGCGAGCCCGCGCCATTGGCGCGCACTGCGTCGGCAACCTCGCAGGCGGCCTCGCCAGCGTACTTCGCGCCATATGTGTAGTAGTTGATCTTGCGAATGCCGGCATCTATGGCCTGGCGGTAGTCCTCATCGGAAACGCCGGAGCCGCCATGCATCACGAGGGGGATGCGGACGCGATCGCGAATGGCCTTGAGCACATCGAACGAGAGGTGCGGCTTGCCACGATAGAGGCCGTGCACGGTTCCGAACGAGCAGGCGAGGATGTCGAGGCCGGTTTCCGAGACGAAATCACTTGCCTGATCGGGATCCGTGTACACAGCGCCGCTTCCGCCGGCCTGCGCCTCGGCGCCATCCTCGGTAAGGACATCGCCCTCGCGGGCGCCCATGGACCCGAGCTCGCACTCGAGGCCACAATCATAGCCAGAGCACATCTCGGCGGCACGGGCGGAGTAATACACGTTGTCCTCGTAAGGCAGGGTTGAGCCGTCGAACATCACGCCGGTGAAGCCGTACTCGAGCGCGCGGTGCAGGTACGAGAGATTCTCGCCATGGTCGAGGTGCACGCAAATCTGCGCCGAGGAGCGCTCGGCAAGCGCGACCATGGTCGGCCCCATCACATCGAGTGGCACGATGTTCTCATGCACCTCGGCGTGCTGCAAGATGACCGGATAGCCGGTCTCCTCCGCAGCGTCGATAACGGCGCGAACCGCCTCGAGGCTCGGCGCGTTGAAGGCGCCGACCGCCATGTTGTTCTGCTCTGCGATAGCGCAGATGTCACGAAGGTTTACCAGCATACAATCCTCCTCGTTTGGAAGGCGCGACTCCGCCGGAACCCCGACGAAGCCGCGCCCCGAATGTTCTTTCCGCTATTGGAGCTCCGCGCTATGCGGCGGCGCCGCCGAAGAGTCCGGTCGCACCAAGCACGACGCCGAGCACCACAAGGATGAGCAGCACGATGTTGGGGTTGACGTTCTTCTTTTTCATGAGCCACCACGTAAGGATGGTGATGCCGAGCGGCACGATGCCGATCATGATGGAGTCAAGCGTGGCCTGAACATCGAGGCTACCCTCGCCCAGCGGGATCTGGCAGTAGGACGTGACGGTCACGAACTGGAAGGCAAGCGCTCCCAGCACGATAGCGCCCATGGTGGAGGCAGTGGCGATGAGGCGCTTCATCTGGCCGCTCGCCATCATGCTCTCAACGCCCTCCTTGCCCTTGTTGTAGCCGGTGAAGAACATGAAGTAGCTGATGGGCACCATGATGGCATACATCAGCACAGCGTACAGCAGCGCGCCGAAGGGGTTGCCCGACGATGCCAGGGGCATGCAGATGGCGAGCAGGATCGGCGTGATGGTAGCCTGCCACACGGTGTCGCCGATGCCGGCGAAGGGGCCCATGAGGCCGGTCTTGACGGCGGTGATGCCCTCAGGCGTCACGCTCGGGTTGTTCGCCATCTCCTCTTCCATGGAGAGCACGAGGCCGTTGATGATGCAGCCGAAGTGCGGCTCGGTGTTGTAGAACTCCATCTGGCGCTGCATGAACTCGATGCGCTTCTTCTCATCGCCGGGATAAAGCTTCTCGGGAACATGGGAGAACGACGCCAGCAGAGCGGAAGCCATAAGGCGCTCATAGTTGTAGTTGCAGTTAGAAAGCGCAATCCACTTAAGCCAGGCGAACTGGGCGTCCTTCTTATTTAGCGACCGGCGCTCAGTCGCGTTGCTCTTGATCTCTTCGCTCATTCAAATCACCCCTCTTACTCGAAATCGTCATCGGAGTCGTCGGAAGCGACCGTGGAGGTCGAAGCCGATGTGGATATCGCTGCTACAGCGACCTGGGGGCTCTCCTCAACCTTGTCGACGCGGGACTCGAGCAGCACGTAGAACCAAGCGATGACGAAGCCGATGATAGCGACGGGCATGGTTCCCAGGCCGAGGTACGCGCTCAGGATGAAGCCGAACACGAACCAGATAAGCGTACCGGGACGATCGAGGGTGCGCAGGTTCATAGCGATACCAAGCGCAGGCAGGATGCCGCCGATAACCTGGAGCGTGTAGAGCGGACGGCCCTGCAGGATGTTGATGATGTTCGTCACGGCATCGACACCGTAGTAGCAACCGAGGGCAACCGGCGTCACGCAGAGGATGAACTGAAGAATCTGCGGGGGAACGATGTGCAGGAACACAGCCTTCTTCATGTTCCCCTCGGCGGCGGCGCGGTCAATCATGTGCACGAACGTGGTGTTGAGGGTCATGCGCACCACGTTGACGATGGTGCCGATGAGCGCGATGGGCACCGAAATGGCGACAGCGGCGCTGGGGTCGAGACCAGCAGCGATGCCGAGAGCCACACCCAGCGTACCAGCAAGACCGGGGTCGTTGTTCTGCGCGCCGCCAGCAAACACGTACGCGATGAACGGCATCTGCACGGCGGCACCCATGATGGCGCCCTCAACAGGGTCGCCCAGGATGATGCCCACCAGCACGCCTGCCACAAGCGGCTTCTGGATGATCGAGATGCTGCCCAGCAGCAGGAACCATGGCGTACCCACGAAACCGAGGTAATACACCACGCCCACCAAGATGGACTGTAGAAGCGTAATCTCCATCGATTACCCCCTCCTTCTCACTAAGGGGCTTCTCCACACCCCTTAACCGACAACCTTAGAGATGCTTGGAAACGTCGACCTTTGCGTCATCCGCAGTGATCTGGATCGTGACGGCGCATCCCGCATCGACGAGCGACTTGATCGCCTCGCGCTCGCTCTCGGAAGCCGCGATGTTCTGGTACAGGGTTGTGCGATCCGAACGGATGCCCATGCCACCGATGTTGAGCGTCTTGAACTCGACGCCCGCCTGCTGCATGCGCCACACCGTCTCGGGGGTCTTGACGAGCATGATGACCTTGTCGGTATCCTTGAAGCCCTTCACCATGCGGTCGACGGCCTTGGCCACCGAGAAGATTCCGAGCTTGACCTGGCTGGGAACAACGCCCTTGAGCACCGTCTTCATGAGCTCGTCCTGAGCCACCCCGTCATCGACCACCATGATCTTGTTCGCGCCGGTAGCCTTGACCCACGACGTCATGACCTGGCCATGAACCAGACGGTCATCGACGCGGGTGAGTACGATATTCTGCATGCCCTTCGTATCCATTACGATTCTCCTTTCCTTATGGCTTAAAACTCTTCCTCGTCATCACGTTCAGCTGCCTGGGCAAGGATGGCCCCGATGTCCATCAGTGCCTCTTGCCCTGCCTGCATGACCTGTCCTGCAAGGTCGGACAGCGGCATTTGCTCGCGCATAAACGTCGCCTGAATCACCATCGGAAGGTTTGCGCCGGCGATTGCCTGAATGTTACGGTCGCCGCGCGCAATCAGCTGAGAGATCGTGTTGGACGGCGTACCCCCGAAGATGTCCACGAGCACGAGCACACCATCGCCGGAATCGACTGCCTGAACAGCGTCCTCGACGCGCGCCTTGAACTCCTCGGGGGCATCCCCTGGATGAAGCTCGACAGTGGAAAACGCTTCGGGTTCACCGGCAAGCAAACTCACAGCGCTCTTAAGGCCGCCCGCAAGCGTGCCGTGCGCTATCACCACGATGCCTATCATGCTTACTGCTTCTCCCATCCCTCTATCAACCGAACGTTCCTGTATCTAGTTGTCCATAAATTTCTATACAAGTTGTTTTTACTATAAGGAAGGTTCCTCACATTTGTGAAGATTTACCGCAAACGGGGTAGCTTTCCGGGCGAACGGCACGCCATGGCAGCTCATCCGGAGTGGTCAACTATGGTCAACCAGCCCCCTTGGAAACCGTGTCCGGGCGGTGGTCTTCCCACTCGCCCGCGCCATCGCCGCGCTGGGTAACAGACGAGGTCACGTAGCTGTTCGCAGGAAGCCACATGTTTCCCCATTCCACCGCTATGCCATCCTCCAAATAGATCACCTGATCTATGTTGAGCAGGGGGTCGCTTGCGTCACAATGCATGATCTTCGCTCTTGTCGCTCCGGCAACGCGGGCGCCATAGCGCTCCTCACCCCACGATATCTTTTTGTGCGAGGTGAGTTCGATACCGGAGAACAGTGTTCGCCGCGAGTAGTCGAGCTTGTCCAAGCCGGGACAGGCAGACAGGTTGAGCTTGCTTTCGATGAGCACCACGGGCTCGCCCCCGACCGTACGAACTCGACGCAGGTGATACACCGGGCTACCCGGCTTAATCCCCAAATGCTCCGCACTCGCTGCATCCGCTGTTATGACCTCTGAGGTAAGCACAGTGGTCTCAAATTCAAGCCCTTGCATGCGCAGGGACTCTGCGAACGAGAGTAGCCGGTTGCCCATGGGATGTTGAACAACGGGCTTCCTTACGAACGTTCCCTTGCCCCGACGTTGAACCAGCAGGCCTTCGCTCACCAACAAGCGGACGCCCTTCTGCACCGTACCGCGGCTCACCCCAAGCAGCGTCATGAGTTCATGTTCAGAGGGAATGCGCTCCGTCGCACCCCATTCCTGTGCGTAAATTTGCTCGCGGATGTAGTTCGCCACCTGGTTATACAGGGGTTCCGAGTCACTCTTGTTCAGCGTCCCAGGCATCATCCACCGCCTTCGACCCGTCTGTCACCGCCTTGCTTCACCGCGCCTCGCGCTACATGAGGTCAACCACGCCCCAAGCGATAAGCGCGATACCGCCAAACAGCAGGAACAGAATGGAAATGAAATCTCGACTGAACAGATGCGTGGCAGCCGCGTTGCGCAAGCCGCGCTTCCAATCTTCACCCTCGAGTGTGAACATGCGCACTGCCCGAACAATTGAAGCGACGAGCACACCAAGGAACACGACGCCGAGTCCGATTCGAAGAATCGCTACCACGTGTTCCCCGCGCGCGAGACCCGCAAGGTCGATGCCAAGCACATCGGGAACATAATAGGCAAGAACAAAGATCACGACGATGGCCGTTACGAGATAAAAGCTCCCCTTCGCGAAGCTCTGGCGACGCTGCTCGCGCTCTTCGGGGGTTTCCTGTCGCCGATTGCGCCCCTTCATGGCCGCACCGTCCTTTCTCTTTCCCTCATCGTACGTGAAAACTTATACACTATTTAGTGTACAAGTTTATTATATGACGAAGGTCGTCCGTCCGAACAATGGTTGGAGTAGACATGAGCCTTGCCATCGCACCCTCGTTTATGAGCGCAAACCTTCTTGAAGTTGGCGCCGAGATCCGCGCACTCGAACCGGTTGCAGACTTCTTCCACGTAGATATCATCGATTGGCACTATGTGAAGAACATGTGTCTTACTCCGCAGTTCATCCGCGCCATGCACTCCGCGACCACCGTACCCATAGATGCACATCTTTACGTTGATAACATCGATGATGAGCTGGTGCAGCTCTGCCTCGACTCGGGCGCGAGCATCATCACCATGCCCGCTGACGTGGTAGGTAGGAGCTTCAACCGTTTCGCCGAGCGCATCCATACCGCAGGGGCGCGCGTCGGCATCTTCCTCAACCCCACGCAGCCGATTGAAACCATTCTCCCCTATGCGGAAATAATCGACCACCTGCTGCTTATGTCTGTCGATCCGGGATTTGGAGGCCAAGCCTTCATCCCCTCCACGTACGATCGCATCCGCCGCGCATGTGAGCTGCGCAAAGAGCTTAATCTTACCTACCGCATCGTTATCGACGGCAATTGCAGTTCCGAGCGCTTCCTGCCGCTTGCGCAAGCAGGAGCCGATGCCCTTTGCCTAGGCCGCGGCCTTTTCGATCGCGACCCAGACACGCGACGCGCTGGCGAACTAACCCTGCAAGACATCGAGCAGGTCAACGCATCCCTCACTCAGTAGTGCGGTAAGACAACGCGACGCCACGCGAGGTAGCCGGGGTACGGCGCGATGCCATACCCCGGCTTTCTCCTATTCGCCGACAACGATGACTTTCACCTTGCGCGTGCGCTCGCGCGTGCGGTCGAAGTCAACGAAGTAGATGCTCGCGAGGCCGTTCATCTGAAGCTCGCCAGCCTCCACCTCAAATGTCTGGTTGCTACCCACGAGCGTGGAGCGCAGGTGCGCATCGCCGTTCCACAGCATGCGCCGATCAAGGTTCGGGAGCCATGACTCGGGATTCGGCCAGCTCTCAACTTCCTCGAAATGCTGTACGCCAGGATACCGATACGTGCTCCAGTCGTGCTGCTCCGGGAAGATCTTATTCAAGCCGTCCGAAAGATCCGCCTGAAGGAAGGTGTCTCCGTCCGGCGTGTGATCGTGGTCGTACTCTTCCGAGAACACCGCGCATGTCGTATGGCACGAGATGACGACGACGATGCCTTCCTGCACGCCAGACGCCTTCACCGCGTCGCGCACGCCATCCGTGATGTCCACATACGTGGGCTTACCGGCGAGCGTCTCCATCTTGATGAGGTCTTTGTATACCGTCATGGCTTACGCCTCCTTGCAAAAATCGGTGCGCGCCTGGTCGAGCGCGGCGAACATCTCGTCAAGCATGGCGAAGGGATCGGGTGCAGCAACGATACCGGACGTGCCGCCCGTTCCATCCGCGCCATATTTGATAGCGTCGTACACGTTCTGACCACTTGAGATGCCAGCTGCCTGGAGCACAAGGGTCTCGGGAGAAACCGCCTTGACGGCCTCGGTGGAACCGCGCATGTAGTCCTCACCGGCAACCTGGCCGGTGCCGATAAGGCTCGTGAGCTCGCACACCATGACGTCCGGCTTGAGCGAGGCGATCATGGCGCCCTCTTCCACGGAGTCGGCGCACACGACGGTAAGGATGCCGACCTCGTTGGCGCGAGAAATCGTTGCAGCAAGCTCGTGAACCGTGCACGGGTTCTCGGCATGGTTCAGGAAGGTCGCCTTGACGCCGGCGGCGGCCAGCGCCTCGGGAAGCACGTGGCCCATGCCGCGACCCGGCTTCAGGCTCTCCATCATCTGCGCGCAGGGAACAAGGTGCGGGCACGTTTCGATGATGTGCGGAAGGTCGACGAGCTGCGCCGTGAACAAGCAGTCGACGTCATAGCGCTCAGCAAGCTCATCCGCTTTGCGGGCGAGGGCATAGATGTCCTCGCCATACAGGTACGACTTGGGATTTACCACAAAAAACGGTTTCCTCAACTTGACCTTATCCATAATCGACATCCTTTCCGCTCTGGTTTAGACCACACCTTGCTTGATTAACTTGTACACTAATCTATATACAAGTTACTTCACATGTATATAGTTTTATAGACAAGTTTTCAAGACACGATTCGCGTTTCTCCGCAAGCGGTAGGTTGTCTCCGTTAATCGGGCTGGACGGCGTCATTCACAATCGACTGCCCCGGGCGAAACCATGTGGTGCTCCACTCGATGGGACGATAGTCGGCGAGGCTGATGGTCTGTTCGAGCAGCAAGATCGCCGCCCCTTCCTCACAATCGAGCAACTCTCCGTGATCCTTGCCGGCAATGCGCGCAGAATAGCGCATTCTTGAATACTTGATCTTGCGACCTGCGCATCGCTCGACCGCGTTGAACAGCGATTCTCCTTCGAAATCAACATCGCACAGCCCGGGACACTCGTCGAGGCTCAGCCAGCTTTCTTGGCACATGATGGGAACGCCGTCGACATAACGCAACCGGCGAAGGAACATGACATCACTGTGCTCGGGAACATCGAGCTCGGTTGCAACGTCGATGGGCGCGGGCGTCACCCATGCGTCTACAACTGCGGTCTTGAAATCCCTTCCTTGCTTGTGGAGGGCTTCGGCAAATGAGAACGGGCGTGATTCCACCGCATGCGAAAGTCCCGGTTCGGCCACAAAGGTACCACGGCCATGCTCCCGAACCAGCAAACCCTCGTCCACGAGAGCACTGATGGCACGGCGCACGGTTCCCCGCGCCAGGTGAAACTGGGCCATGAGCTCATGCTCTGAGGGGATCTTGCTTTTCACCGCCCATTCGCGTGAATAGATTTTTTCTCTGATGATATCGGCAAGCTGAACATATAGCGCGGCAGGCGTTTCGTTTTCTCGAGCCACCGCCCCGGTTTCCCGAGATGACGTGCCTTCCGCCTCCGTCTCCTCATCGCGCAAGATAGCACCAGGAGCGCATAACTGTCTGCTTGCCATGTCGACTCTTTCGACCTCGAACCTTATTTCGGCGTCCTGCCTTCATCAATTCTATCTGCAATAACAAGCGTGGACAAACAGGGGGACCGTTGTTCGGTCGGGGTCATGCCGCATACGGCGAGGACAACGAGTGAAAACCCGGCACGGCTCTTGCTTTGCGCTTCGTCGGAGATTCGTGACGAGATATGTTTTCCTGAGATGAAAAAGCCCCGCACCTGCGAGGCTGTCGGTTCTGGTGGAGGTAAGGGGGTTCGAACCCCTGGCCTCAGGCTTGCAAAGCCCGCGCTCTCCCAGCTGAGCTATACCCCCTTTTAGGAATAAACACCCCAGCGGCGACTCGGCTCTCGCTGGGGTGTTTATTGCGAAAGAGATGGTGGACCTGACAAGATTCGAACTTGTGACCTCCCGGTTATCAGCCGGACGCTCTAACCAACTGAGCTACAGGTCCATCGCACTAGGAGATAATAACCCGGCCATGTCGGCGCGTCAACCACTTTTTTCAAACGACTTTGAGTCATTGGGGACGGGTTCAATTGACTCGGTGAGTCATTGGGGTCGTGAGTCATTGGGGTCGGGTTCGTTTGTCTCATTGAGTCAATTGAACCCGTCCCCAATGACTCAATGGCTCCGTGGGATGTTTGTGGAGTTCGACGAGGCAAAAGAACCACTGGTTCCCTGAACAGGGCACGCATGGAGTCTCGCCATCTGGTGCGACGGCGCACATGCCAGCCAGCTGCCAGAACCCTGCCAGATTCCTGCAAGGTTCATGCCAGATAGATGTCAGAAGCGCGCGCTATGCTCGGCTCCCGGCGACGCGAGGGAGGCAACCATGTTTGGCGCGAAACGCAACACGCATCGAACGACACGGCAACCATCACGAAACACCCGACGCGATACAGCTGCGCCCCAGCAGAAGCGCTCGCGCAGACGCATGGTGTCCTCCCTCCGCCGCCGGATCCCACCGGCGGCCTGGCTCCTGCTCCTGGTAGCCGCGCTCATACCGTTCGGCCTGCTCGCACCTACCGCAGCGTACACGGCGGAGCCAAACAGGATGACCATCACCTCGGTGGAGCCCATACCGGCCGACCTCGCGTTCGAGCACGGAAGCCGCATCGCGGTGAACACGGGCACCGGTAATATCGCCTATTGCGCCCAGGGCTACCTGCGTATATCGCAGGCGGGGGCCACCTTCACCCGCTACGGATCGCTTGGCATCCCTGAGCTCGATTACGTCATGTACCACGGTTACGACGGCGAGGTGGTCACCTCGATCTACGGCCTCGACGCGCTCAAGTCGCAGGTCGCGACCACTGCCGCCGTATGGCTCGCGATCGGTGAGCAGCGGTCGGACGTGCTGGGGATCACCACGAGTACCGGCACCTATTTCCACGGCAACCAGTATGCCGAAGGGCGCTACGAGCTCATCTATGACGCGGAGACGAAGGCCGCCGCGTGGCAGCTGTACCAGGATGCGCTTGCCTACAAGCAGGCGGGCGCGGGCGGCCTCGAGGCAGGCTGCGCGGTCTACTGGGCGCCGGACGAGCGGCTCGTGGACGGGGTGTTCCGCCAGGGTCTCGTCACGGCGAACAAAGCCATCGACGTCCAGTTCACCAAGACCTCGGCCGATGCGTCCATGACCAGTGGTAATGCCGAATACGCCTATGGCGGCGCGACGTACGCGATCTACAACGCGCAGACGGGCGAGCATGTGACCACGATCACGACGGACGACGACGGTCACGCATCCTGCGCCCTCCCCTACGGAAGCTATTACGCGCAGGAAACGGCTGCCCCGAAGGGGTTCACGGTCAGTCCTGAGCCGGTAACCTTCACCGTCGACCGCGGCACGGCGAGTGCGCAGGTCGACCTTCCCGACACCCCTGCCAGCGTGGGCCTCGCCGTGCAGAAACAGGACTCAGCCACAGGCGGCCCGGCGCAGGCGGGCGCGACCTTGGAAGGGGCAGAATACAAGCTCACGGATGCGAACGGGAATGTCCACATCGCGACATCGGACGAGGACGGACGCATCTCCTTCACCGGCATCCCGCTCGGCGCTCTGAGCGTCGTCGAGACGGCGACGCCGGAGGGCTACATGCTCGACACCACCGTGCACGAGTACTACGCAAGCGCGAACAACCCGAACATTGATGGCGGCGTAATCACCCTCACGGACACGTATCCCGAGGATGTCATTGCCTTCGATATAGAGATCGCCAAGACGAAGGGCACTGACGATCCTTGGGACGAAACGGACGGTCACGCTGAGCCTGCCGTCGGCGTCCGCTTCGAGGTCGTGTCGAACACCACGGGCGAGGTTGTGGGGACGCTCACGACCGATGCCGATGGCTTCGCGAGCACCCGCGATGACGCGACACTCTGGTTCGGTGCGGGCACGCGACCGGAGGGCGTGGGCGGGGCAATACCCTACGACGCGGCTGGCTACACGGTGCGCGAGGATCCCGAAACCATACCAGAGGGCTTCGACGTGGTCGACTCGTGGCAGATCACGCCCGAGCAGATGGCGGCGGGCGCGCAGCTGCGCTACAGCATGACGGACGAGGGCCTCTCCACGCGCCTGCAGATCGTCAAGCTCGACGCCGCAACCGGTCAACGCGTGCCGCTTGCTGACTTCTCGTTCCAGATCCTCGATGAAGCCGGTTCGCCCGTGAGCATGACCACCTGGTATCCGAACGAGGAGACAATCGATACCTTCACCACGGGCGACGATGGAACCGTCACGCTCCCCGAGCGCCTCGCTCCTGGCACGTACGCGGTGCACGAGGTTGCCACCGTCGCACCCTACCTGCTCGCAGATAATGTGTCCTTCACGGTATCCGCCGACCACCAAACGGCTACTCCCCAGGCGGTCGTCGAGGTGGCGGACGCGCAGGCCATGGGCATCGCGCGGATCGAGAAAGCCTGCGTCGGCGAAAGCGGCGACCATGATGGCTCCTGCTCGCTCGAAGGAGCCGAGTTCGATGTGCTCGCGGTCGGCGACATCGTGAGCCCCGATGGCACCGTGCATGCCGTGGACGGCGAGGTCGTCGCACATGTCGTGACGGACGAGGAGGGCTGCGCCGAGACCCCGGAGCTCTGGCTCGGCACTGGGTCGGCCACCTATGCGTTCGTCGAGACGGTGTCGCCCGCCGGGCATGTGCTCGACTCCGAGCCGCATGAATTCACGCTCTCGTTCGAGGATGCTGAAACGAATCTTGTATACACGGATGTGACCGTGGAGAACACGCCCACCGAGACGTTGCTCGACAAGCGCATCATGGGAACGGACGAGCCGCTCGCCGGAGCAACGTTCGAGCTCTGGAGTGCCGATGACGAGCTGCGCATCGACCCGGAAGACGGCCGCGCCGCCGTCGCCATCCGCACGGATGCCGAGCATGCCGTCGCACTCGCGCTCGAAACCGGAAGCGAGGAGGACGAGTCTGCCTCGGAGACCGCGGAACCCGTTTCGCTTGCTTACGATGAATCGGCGCAGGCCTTCACCGCGCGCGATCTCGATGTGGGATACTATGCGCTCCTCATCGACGGCGAGCGCGTGGGAACCGTTGTCACGGTGCCGGATTCCTGCTCTTACAGCATCTTTGAACAGGGGGTATTCTCTCTGGTAGATCACCTACTCACCCCCGACAGCGAGCCCATCTCGCTCGTCACCGATACCGATGGAATGCTGCGCATCACGCACCTCACCGCGGGCTCGTACCGCATCGCCGAGACGGCGGCGCCGGACGGCTACTTCGTCGACCGCACGACCCGGTATTTCACCATCGACGGGAATGGCATGACCGAGGGGATGCCGAGTTATTCGATCGCCGTCGAGGACGATTACACGAAGGTAGAGCTCTCGAAGCGCGACATCACCGATGAATCCGAGGTGCCGGGCGCTACGCTCACGCTGCTCGACAGCGAGGGAACCATCATCGACAGCTGGGTTTCCCGTGAAACACCGCATCGCATTGACGCACTCGCGCCCGGCGACTACACGCTCGTCGAGGAGATGACCCCGCACGATTACGAGCAGGCAACCGCCGTCGAGTTCACCGTAGCTGCAACCGGCGAGATCCAGACCGTGACCATGTACGACGAGCCCATCGAGGTCTCCGGTGAGGTGGACAAGCGCCAGGAGGTCGCCGATCCCATCGTCGAGGGAATCGAGCCCGATGGCGATGGGGCGAACCGCGCCGCCGTGAGCGTCTCCGATGACGGGTCGTATATGTATTCCATCGACGTCCGCTCGACATCCACGACATGGGTTGACGAATTCACCGTGACGGACGAGATCACCGCGGCCGCGGATGGACGCGCGAACCTCGTCGCAATCGTCACGCCGCAAGTGGTCGGCGACTATGACGGCAAGCTCAACGTCTGGTACCGTACGGTCGCGGGAGATACAGACAGCAGTGACACCCAAGACGAGGCGTCCGAGCCTGCTACCAGCGCCAATGCCACGCTGTCGGACGGACATATCAACCCCTGGCTCACCGATGAAAGCACCGCCGAGATGCTGGGAGGCGACGGGCGCGCGGTCGACTATACGGGTTGGCGCCTCTGGGCGAGCGATGTGGATGCAACGACGGCGACCGAGCTCGCGGTATCCGACCTCGACCTCGCCGACGGGGAGCGCGTCGTCGGAGTACGGCTTGAATACGGGCGCGTCGAGGCGGGCTTCACGAGCCGACTCGACGACTGGGGCCGCGACGACCTGAAGGACGTGCATGACGATTGCGACGACATCCCCCTGCATCCCGCTGAGGATGGCACCGAGGATGCCGGCAGCTACTCCCCGCTCGTTCTCCACATGCAGGTGACGGATGAGTACGTGGACGGCACGCCGCTCCATAACGGTGTCCGCCTCGACCTCTTCAGAAACGGTGGGAACACCGGGGAGACCACCGGCCTCGAGGACCACGATGAGGACGAGGTGATGCAGGAAGCCCGATCGCGCATCGAACAGCTCGCGCAGACCGGCGCCGCCATCGCCACGCCGACGCTCACGACCGGCGCCTTCGCCCTCATGCTCCTCGCGGCTTGGCGCACCCTGCGGCGGCGGTGATGAGGCGGCGGAACAGGGCGGGCGCATGGGCGTCCGCCCTCGTCCGGGGCGGCGCGCTGCTCGTCGGCCTCATCTGCCTGGGGACGACGGGTGCGCTCGAGGCGAGTCGCGCGTTGAGCGCGCATCGATACGACGGGCTCGCCGCCATGCATGAGGAGAAACCATCCGAGATGCCAGGAACTGGGCAGCCCGCCGCAGCATACGCCGCATGGCTCACCGTCGAGGGAACCCCGATCGACCTCCCCGTTGCCGCTGTCTCCGACGGCATGCCCGCCGACTTCTACCTCTCACACGACCTTTGGGGCAATCGAAGCGTACTCGGTTGCCCCTACCTCGACGAACGCTGCACCGAAACCGGCAGGCACATCCTGGTGTACGGACATCGCATCGGCTGGACGGACGAGGTATTCACACCCCTCGCCGACTGCTATCACCAGCAGCGCTTCGATGCGCTCGGCGAGGCGCGCTGGGAATCGGCGGATGGCGCAGTTACGGCATTCCGCCCACTCTGCGCGCTCTGCGTCCCCGCATCCTTCGCGCCCATTCAGCGCTTCGGTTTCACCGACACCGATGGCCTGCGCTCCTGGCTCAAAGACATCGCAGCGCAGGCAGACGCGCGAACCGCGGACTGGGAGAAGCGCGTCGCGCAAACGGAGCGCGTGCTCACGCTCGTCACCTGTTCGGAGGCGAACGGCCACAGTGCCACGCGCACCCTGGTCGTATTCGTTGCAAGCACTCCGGCGAACACGCGGCGCGAAGCAGGGTTACCGCTCTGGGAAACCGGCTTAGAGCACCCGGACGGCCGCTGAGGCGGCATCGTCGGTCGTACCGACGGAATACACGAAGTACGCTGCAGCGAAACCGATGGTAAGCGCGATAATCGCACCCACGAGGTACGCCTTCCAGTGTTGCTTCACGAACGAGATAAAGTCACCCACGAAACCCTCCGGTCACCCTTCGAGTCCAATCAAGAAGCCCCGCCCTCCCGCTCTGCGCGGGAAGACGGGGTGCGGCGTTGCTACGACCGGCGAATCACCTCGGTCACCACATCGGCGACCATGTTGACGTTCTTCGCGTTCACACGGTACGGCAGATCGTCCTCGGTGCGGGCGCACGCGAGGCGGCCGTCCTCGACGCCGGCGATCGTGAGGGAACGCAGGCTCCGCTCCATCGCACGATACGCGTCGGTGGCCAAATACCCCATCTCGACCTCGCCGAACTCGTCATGGAACGAGGCGGACACGCGGCGCACGAGGTTCATGATGCGCTTATCGCCCTTGAGCACGCGGCGCTCGCCCTCAGTCGCGAGCATGCACGGCTCGCCCGCGCCGATGCTCTCGAGGTTGATGAGGAACACGCCGCGGAGCTTGTCGCGATGCGTATCGAGGAACGCGTCGATGCCGGCGTTGTCGAACTCCGACGCGCCCGTCGCCACGAACCAGATGTCATGCCCGAGCAGCTCGTCGTCACCCAGCGAGGTCACGGCGTCGCGCATCTCGTCGACGGACACGCCGCCCACGCCCGTGGCGCCGCCCTTCCAATCGTCGCCCTCGAAGTTGTCCCACGAGCCGATGTCGCGGCCAGAGCGCTTGGCATCGAAGTCGTCCTCGACGCCGAGCCAGTCGCTCATGCTCTCCTCCTGGCGCTTCTTGCGCCCGCCGAACAGCTTGCCGAGCCCCCGCTTGCGCGCGGGAGCCGCGGGCGCCGGGGCAATCGGCGCATCGGCGCTGATGGTCTCGAACACGCCCTCGGAAGGTGCCGGAGCATCATACGGTACGGGCTCGACCGCATCGTCGGGGCCGATGACGCTGAAACCGTTCGCCGCGGCGCGCGACGGAGCGGGCTCCATCGGCGTCGAGACGGACGCATCCGCAGCCGGGTTCGGTGCGGCGGGGATGGAAGCGAAAGGATCGACCGGCTCCGAAGCGGGATCGGGAAGATCGAACAGGGACGCGCGGCTCGACACGTTCATCTGGTTGATTGACGGGATCGCCGGATCGGGAACCGAGGTGAAGGTGCGCTGCGGGGCGCGCGGGGGCGTCGCGGGGCGCGGCGGGTTGATCTGCGCCATGAGCGAATCGACCGTCTCCATCTGCTCGTCTGCGGCCTGCGGACGCACGGGAGGCTGGGCGACCGTGGCGCCAAGATCCACCACGGGCTCCTCGTGCACCGGCGCGTTCGCAGCGAGCTCCGAGGCGTCGAAGGCGCGCGTCGCGCCCACGGCGGGCTCCTCGGCGGCCTGCTCATCCTGCGCGGCGGCAGCGGGTTCCGCGGCAGGCTCGGCCTCCGCCACGGGCTCGGCGTCGGCGGAAGCCTCAGCCGCCGTCTCGGTGACGACGTCGACCTCCTCGACGGAAGCCTCCTCCGTCGCCGTGTCCTGCGGGGTCTCGACATCCTCGGCAGCCTCGTCACCGCCGTCCGCATCCTCGTCCTTGGCAGCCTCATGGTTGCTCAACGAATCGAGCATGTCCTTGCCGCGGCGCTTCATATCGCTCAGCAGGCGCGCCGCGCCCGAGCTCACCGCGGAAAGAGCGCTCGCGAAGCCCGCCTGGGCTGCGGAGGGATGCGCGTCGAAGTCGCTCTCGTATTCGAACGCCTCGTCGTCGTACTCGTCCGTCTCGTCGTCCATCGGCTCGCCGCCCAGGTAGGAGGCATCCTCCTCAACCTCGACGTCGTCCGATTCGTCCTCGTACGCGGGCTCCGCCGCGTCGCGGGAACCCGTGCGGGCGTCCTCGTCTACGATGGCGACCTCGGCCACGGCCTCCGCATGCGGGGGCTCCTCGACCTCGTACTCGATGACGCAGGAATCCGGCAACATGCCGATGGCGCGGATGACGTCCGCGCCGAAGCGGTAGTTGCCGTAGGCGTTCACAAGCTGCGGCTCGTCCGAAGCGGGCTCCTCGACGACGACCTCGGTCTCTTCCACGGTCTCGGCCGCGCCATCCTCGTCTTCGCCCTCGGCCTCCGCGACCTCAACCTCGACCGCAGAATCCTCGTCATCACCCGCGCCCGCGTCGGCGACCTCCGCCTCGTCCACCGCGCTTGTGATCTCCGAAGTGGCACCGATCACGGTTTCCATATCCATGGCGGCCGTGGCGCCGAGGTCGACCGAGGCCTCCTCGTCGACGACGGGCATCGCAGCCGTGCCGCCGAGCTCCTCGCCCTGCGCATCCGCAGCGGCCTCATCATCGGCAGCAGCTTCAGCATCCTCCGTAGCATCCTCGGTAAGCTCGCCCGAAGCGATCGCGGCGGCGAGCTCTTCCTCCTCGGCACGACGGATCTGCTCGGAGAAATACTCATCGAAGGGAACGTCCCGCGGGAACTCGTTCTCGCCCGCATACGGGGCGACCGCGTCCATGACGCCGAGCAGCGCGGCGACGGACGACTTGTTGTCCACGGAACCCGAGGTGTACGGGAGCACGAAGCGGTTCGCGATCACGCCCACCGCGTTCGCGAGCGGCACGAGGGCGGCGACGATCGCGAGGATCCACAGCATCGCCTTCGCAGCAGGCGGGAACGGGAAGAGCCTAAGCACCGCGAGGATCGCCGGGACGACCATCGCGTACGGCAGGAGCTTCGTGATGATGGGGCGGTACGTCGCGTACGGCAGGTTGGCGAAGAGGTCCGCGCGCGGCGAATCGTAATGCGCCACCACGACCACCGGGCGGTTGCGCGGGGATGCGAGCGGGCCTTCGGCCTTGTGATAAGCGATGACGTTCTGCGACACGCCCGCGCCGCCGAAGCCGGGCAGCGCGATCTTGCCCATGCGCTCGAGCACGTAGAGCACGGTCATCGCGACGGCGATAAGCGTGCCGATGATGCCCACCGCGCCGCCGATGCCCATGAGCACCGCGCCCACGAACAGGCCGATACCCAGGACGGCGCGCATGACGCGCGGCATGGGCGAGGCGTTGAACTCCTGCACCTCGGGAGTGAATCCGTGCGCGGTGAAGATCGCCGCGAGATCCTCGGCGGCGGCGCGCTCCTCCTCGCTGCATGCAGGCGTGATGCCTGTGTTCTGCAGCAGGTGACCAAGGTATTTCCGGGTAGTAGCCATCGGGTATCCTATCCCTGTTCGTATTGAGCATTCGCCCGCGTATGCGTAACGTGCGGTTTCTATTCAGGAAAGTATACCGCTCCTTGGCACGTTCTGTCGTGTTGCCGCAGGTTATCTGCATGCCGCATACGAATTGCACCTTTCCGTCCCCGCGCGGACGAAACCGCGCGCTCGGGTAGAATGGGTGCACGGAGGGGGTGAGAGGGATGCCGACGAAACGCGACCGCATCGCGGAGGATACCACCGCGCAGCGGCTCCTCAACCTCGCCTTCATCTTCAACACCACAACCCGCCCGCTCACCACGGACGAGATCATCCTGGATACCGACCTGGGCTATGGCTCCGGGAACCGGGAATCCGACGTTCGGAAGTTCCGGCGCGACCGACAGAAGCTCGCGGAGCAGGGCTTCGAGATCGTCTGCGCGGACGGCGACGGCGACGCGGAGAACGAGGCCTCCTCGTGGGTGCTCGACCGCGGGCGCACGTTCGCCACAGCAGGCATCATCACCCGCGACGACGCATCCATCCTGGCAGACGCCATCGACGAATACCTCTCCGCGTCCCTGACGCCGCTTCGCGTGCCGCTCACGCGTGCCCGGACGAAGATCCTCGAGCTCGTGTGCGCGGGCAACGAGGCCGGGCAAGCCGCCGACACGTCCGCGCCGCGGGACACCACCCAGCAGACCATGCTCGACATCGTCTGGCTCGCTTTCTCCCTGCGCCGGAAGCTCACGTTCTCGTATACGAACGGCCGCGGCGAGCATTCGCGGCGCGCCGTCGCGGTCTACGGGATCTTCTCGCACGAGGGCGCGACCTACATCGTCGGCCTCGATGATGCCGCGCAGGCGGTCCGCACGTTCCGCGTCGACCGCATGGACCGCGCCCTGCGCCCCGGCGCGCGCTACGAGATTCCCGCGTCCTTCGACATCCACGCCTACCTCTTCCTCCCCTTCGACTTCGGCGACGGAGAGGCCGTCGAGGCGTCGTTCCGCTTTCCCGGCGATTTCCTGCCGGAAAACCTCACGCCCATCACCCACGGGCGGGGCGCGCTCACGCGTGCTGCGGACGGTTCGCTCATCTGGACGATCACCGTCCGCGACCTCGATGCCGCGGCCGCGCTCGCGCTCGGCCATGCGCGTGACGGCATGCGCCCGGCAGCACCCGCGGAACTCGTCGCGCGGTGGAACGCCCTGATCGAGAAGGCGGTGGCAGACCATGTCGCACGATAGCCGCGTCGCGAGCGGCCTTTTGCTGCTCGAAGCCCTCGCCGCCGCGCCCGTCATGCGCGTGCCGCGGGAACGCGCGCGTACGCTCCTCGGATGCAGCGATGCCGAGCTCGAAAGCTACGCCGCCCTCCTCTCGACCCTCGCCGACCGCGAGGGCGGCGGGCGCGCGATCGTGGAGGTGGACGAGCGTGACGTCATCCTCCAGGGGGATGCAGCGGCGCTCCGCCCCGTGCGGCTCGACTTAGGCGAAAGCCTCGCGCTCGCGCACGTCCTGGGCACATTGAACATCGATTCCGCCGTCGCCGCGCGCGTCGCAGAGGCGCTCCTGCACCGCGACCGCGTCGGCGACGATGCCGCCTCCGAGCCCCTCATCGCCACCACGACATCTTACGGTGCCTGCTACCAGGTGCTTTCAGAGGCCATCGAGGACGGCGCGCGCTGTCGCATCGCCTACCGCGCGCACGACGAGGCCACGGCCGCGCCGCGCCTCGTCGACCCGTACCGCATCGTCGCCACGCCGGAGGCAGTCTACCTCATCGCCTGGAACGTGGAGAAGGATGCGGAGCGTCGCTACCGCCTCGACCGCATCGAGCGCGTCGAGCTCACCGACAATTCGGTCGTCCCCCATGCGTGGCAGGCGGCCTCCCCCGCCTCGAGCCTCGGCGCCCAGGGCACGCTCGCGACCGTCGCGTGCACCGCCGATTGCGCGGCGCAGCTCACCTGGGCGGGCATCGCGGGCGCACGGCCCGCCCCCGACGACCCCGAGACGACGCTCGTGGATGTCTACGTGGGGTCTGAGCGCTGGCTCTTCGACGAGGTGCTCGCCTCGGCGGGCGCCGTGCGCATCACCGCACCCGCCGACATGGTGCGCCGGTTCGTCTCCTACGCGAAGGGGCTCCGCGCGTAGCCGGAGCAATCAAGCCACGCGCGAAGCCCCAACACACCGTTATTCGTGCGAGGCGCGCCAGAGCTCGAGGTAGCGCCCCACCTGCCGCGCATCCATGCGCTGGTAGGCCTGCGTGGGCAGCGACGACAGGAACTTCTTGCCATACCCCTTGCTCACGAGCCGCGAATCGGCGAGGACGAGCACGCCGGTGTCGCTCGATGAGCGGATGAGGCGGCCGGCGGCCTGCTTCACCTCGAGCACCGCGTCCGGCAGCGAGTACCGTGCCCAGGCGCGGTCCTCGCGCTGGGAGCGCTCACAGGCGAGCGGGTCGGTGGGGCTCGCGAAGGGCAGCTTGGGGATGATCACGCAGCGGAGCGTCTCGCCCGAGGCGTCGAACCCCTCCCAGAACGCCTTGAGGGCGAAGAGCGACGAGGTACGCTCCTGGATGAAATGGTCGCGCAGACGGCGCGCGGAGCTCATCCTGAGCTGGCAGGCGAGCTCGAGGCCGCGCGCGGCGAGCCGGGGCTGCAAGCGCTCGTAGAGCTCCTCCATGTCGCGGCGGTTCGTGAAGAGCGTGAGCACCGAGCCGCCCATCGCCACGTGCACGTCGAAGATGAGCCCTTCAAGCGCATCGATGTACGCGTCCCGGTTGCGCGGGTCGGGCAGGTCGGAGGCGACCACGACCGACATGTTCGCATCGAAGTCGTAGCTCGAGTCCAGGTGCAGCGTCTGCGACGAGCGCGCGGGCAGCCGGTCGAGGCCCACCGCGTGCTCGAAATGCTTGAAATCCCCCGACACGGAGAGCGTCGCCGAGGTGAAGATCGCCGTGTGCAGCTCCGGAAGCCATTGCTCGGCAAGCGCTGCGCCGATGTCGAGCCGCTCGGCCGTGAGCACCTCGCCGCCGGCGCGCATGCGGCGGTTGACCTGCAGGGAGTACACGTAGCGGTCGTCCTCGCCACGCGCGATGAGCGCGAGGCCGTCCTTGAGCTCGCGCAGCTGGCGCGCAGGGTCGGCGATGTCGGCGGCGCGCTCCGGCGCATCCTGGCTCACGGTCTCCGCGAGCGCCTGGAGCGCCTTGCCCGCCTCCTCGAGGGCATCCACCGCGCCGAGGGCGACCGGCAGGAAGACCGACCACCCATCGCTCGCGCGCAGCTCCTCCCCGATCCAGATGTTCAGCTGGTCGTACCCGCCCGTGCGCACGGTGCGCGAGAGGTCGCGCGCGGCGTCGAACATGTCCGCCATGGCGCGCGCCGCACGGTTCGCGCAGGCAGATGCCCGCGCGCAAAGCCCCAAGTAGAGCGTTCCCGCCTCATGGTGCGAGAACTCGCGGCGCACGGAGCCCAAGACGCCCGCATCGTCTCCGCCCAAGCGCTCGAACACCGTCCGCACGTCATCAGCCGCGACGGTGATCGCCCATTGCTTGCGCGCCTCCCGCTCCACGGAATGCGCCTCGTCGACCACCCAGTGGCGGATCGGCGGCAGGATCTTCCCCTCGGCGGCGACATTGCGGAACAGCAGCGAGTGGTTCGTCACCACCACGTCCGAGCGTGCCGCTCGCCGGCGGGCACCATGCACCAGGCAGGCGTCGGGGAAGAACGGGCAGAGCCGGCGGGCGCACTCGCGCGAGCCCGTGGTCAGGTCCGCGCGGTTCACGCTCTTCCAGCGAATCCCCAGCGCATCGAGGTCGCCGCTCGGGCTCTGGCAGGCGAACGCGTAGATCACCGCGATCGCCGTGAGGGTGTCCGCGGGGTCGCGATCGGTCTTGATCTCCGACGTGCTGCGCGCAAGGCGCTCGAGCTTCCGCAGGCACGGGTAGTGGTCGAAGCCCTTGAGCGCGCAGAACGACACGCCGCCGTCCATGACCCCGGCGAGCCTGGGCAGCTCGTGGTACATGAGCTGGTCGGCGAGGTTATTCGATTTCGTGGCGACGCCCACGGTGATGTGGTTGCGCTTCGCCGCCTCGATGAGCGGCACGAGGTACGCCACGGACTTGCCCACACCCGTGCCCGCCTCGATGGCGCGGTGCGTCCCCGTGGCCAGGGCATCGCGCACCTCGCAGGCCATCTCGACCTGCTCTGCACGCGGTTCGTAGGCGTCGTACATGGTGTCGACGAGGCCGCCGGGCGCGAAGTCGCGCTCGATGTCCTCGCGGCTCGGCATCGAGAGCCCCACGAGCTCGTCCGCATCGAAGCGCTCCTCGCCGGGTTCGCCGTCGAGCACACGGACACGTGCCGTGCGCAGCGAGAACGGCTCGTCGGGGAGGTTCTGGGCGAGGGCGGAGAAGATGGGACGGTATGCCCAGGGCACATCGGGGTGGGAGTCCGCGAGCAGGCGCAAGAGCCCCGCCGGCAGGTCGCAGAGGGCGCCGAGCAGGATGTGCCACACGCCGGCCAGGGCGTCGACGTCGTCCGTCGCGCGATGCGAGACCGACGCGCAGCCGAAGAGCTCCGCCATAGATGAAAGCTTGTGGGAGATGAGGCGCGGCAGCGCGATGCGCGAGAGGGCAAGTGAGTCGATCCACAGGTCGCTCACGGCCACGCCGCCCTTCACCGCCTCGATGAACGAGCGGTCGAACGTCGCGTTGTGCGCCACCACGGGGCGCCCGCCCATGAAGTCGGCGAGCTGCGCGACGGCCTCTCGTGCGCTGGGCGCATGGGCCACATCGGTGTTCGTGATGCCCGTGAGCGCGACGATCTCCTCGGGGATGGGGCCGGTGGGGTGCACGAACGTGTCGAAGCGCTCCGTGATCCCCTGGCGCGAGAGCACGGCGGCCGAGATCTCGATGAGCTCATTATCGCGGACAGAAAGCCCCGTGGTCTCGGTGTCGAGGATGATCACGTCCTCCTCGAGCAGGCCGAAATGCATCTCGCGGGCGCGCTCGGCGAGCGTGCGGTACGCCTCGACCACGAAGTCGGGCGTACCGGGCAGCACCGCCTCGTCCATCGCCGCGCGCGGCGTCTGGTCGGCCACCTACTCCTCCACCTCGGTTAGGGCGATGTGGATGAGCTCATCGCACACCTCCGGGAAGGAGATGCCCGCGTGGCGCGCCTCGTCGGGGAAGAGCGAGGTCTCGGTCATGCCGGGGATGGTGTTCGTCTCCAGGATCACCGGGCCGTGCTTCGTCACGATGAAGTCGCTCCGCGAGAAGCCGATGCAGCCGAGCGCCTCATGCGCCCACACCGCGAGCTCCTGGGCACGCTCGTAGTCTTCCTTCGAGATCTGCGCAGGGATGCGGTGCACGAGCGAGGGGTCGATGTACTTCACGTCGAGGCCGTAGAACTCGGAGTTCTTCTGGGGCAGGATCTCGACGATGGGCAGCGCCTGGGGCGGGAAGCCGAACACGCCGACGGTGATCTCGGTGCCCACGAGACGCTCCTCGATGAGCGCCTTCGTATCGTGCTCGAACACGAGCTCGAGGGCATCGGGCAGCTCGGACTCGTCGTGCACGAGCGTCACGCCGAAGCTCGAGCCGTTCACCGCGGGCTTCACGAAGCACTCCGAGCCCACCGCGTCCACGATGTCGGCGATGCACACGTCATCGTCGTCGCGCAGGACCACGTCGCGCGCGATGGGGATGCCCGCGCGGGCGTAGAGCGCCTTCGAGACCGTCTTGTCCGCAGCGGACGCGCTCGCGATGACGCCAGATCCCGTGTAGGGAATGCCCAGGTACTCGAGGATGCTCTGAATCATGCCGTCCTCGCCGCCGCGACCATGGAGGGCGATGAAGGCGACATCGTACGCACCGCCCGCAAGGCGCTCGAGGAAATCATCTTCGTTGGGGTCGAGCTCGTCGATCACGCCGTAACCGGCATCTCCCAGCGCCCGAGCGACCGCGTGACCGGAATTGAACGAGATGTCCCGCTCGTCGGAAATGCCTCCCTCGAGCACTGCCACGCGCATTGCGGCACGGTCGATAGTAGCCATGGTCTGCTCCTTTATTGTTTGCCACCAAACCTAGCGGATTCGCGATTCCCTTATTGTATATATGAATGATGCACCCGCATCAGGACAGATCCAAAACCCTAGGGTCTTTTACACGGCAGGAAAGGTCAACATGGAACAGGCGAAGCATCCCATCGATATCCGTTCGCTCTCGCTCGCCGAGTTGCAGGAAGCCTTCAGCGAGCTCGGGCAGCCGGCGTTTCGCGCCAAGCAAGTCCACGAATGGCTCGTGCAGAAGAACGCGCGCTCCTTCGAGGAGATGACGAACCTTCCCAAGGCCTTGCGCGCCGAGCTTGCCGAGCGCTATAGCATCGCGGCGCCCGTCGAAGTCATGAAGCAGGTTTCCCGCGACGGGTCGCGCAAGTACCTCCTGCAGTTCGCCGATGGCGTCGCGGTCGAGACCGTGGGCATGCCGTCGCGCAACCGCCTTGCCGTGTGCATCTCCACCCAGGCGGGCTGCGCCATGGGCTGCGCCTTCTGCGCGACCGGGCTCGCGGGACTCACGCGCTCGCTCACCGCGCAGGAGATGGTCGACCAGGTGACGCATGTCGCCCAGGATTTCGGCGAGCGCGTGACGAGCGTCGTCCTCATGGGGCAGGGCGAGCCGTTCGCGAACTACGACGCGTCCATCCGCGCGCTCCGCATGCTCAACGATCCCGAGGGGCTCAATATCGGCGCACGCCATCTTACGGTCTCTACCAGCGGAATCATTCCGCGCATCCGCGACTTCGCGCGCATACCCGAGCAGTTCACGCTCGCCGTGTCGCTCCACTCCGCGGTGCAGTCCACGCGCAACCAGCTCATGCCCGGCGTAAAGAAATACACGCTTCTTCGCCTACATGAAGCGCTTCAATTCTATACGGAGACCACCGGTCGCCGCCCCACGTACGAGTACGCGATGATCGAGGGCGTGAACGACACGAACCCTGAGATGCAGGCGCTCTGCGATTTCTGCGAGGGAACGCTCTGCCATGTGAACCTCATCCAGCTGAACGACATCCCGGACAGCCCCTTCCGTCCATCGCCGCTCAAGAAGGTCGAGGATCTGCAGCGCCGACTCGCATCGCGCGGCGTGGAGACGACGATCCGAAACTCTCGCGGCGCGGACATCGATGCCGCCTGCGGCCAGCTCAAACAGCGTCAAATCCGTCTGCGCAAAGCGTAGGGTAATTGGGTTTTTACAACCGCCACTACTTGCATCAACTCAGTACGCACATGAAGAGCCTCTCCGCAAAACCGCGCGGAGAGGCTCTTTTGGTACTTGTAGGCAGGGAAGCCCTTTTCAGATAAGAAGCTTCTCAAAAGATTTACTAAGGTACCTAAGTAGTTAATACCCGATGCTTTCCCACTGATGCTCGACCCAATCCTGGTTGACCTTCGGGTTCTTCGTAAGCTGCGCGGTGCGGAGCGCGACATCTTCGCTCATGTCCGCAGCATTCTTATAGACGGCACCAACTGCTTCACGCACACTCTGCACGATAGTGTTTCGCAGATCATCATCTGTCGCAAGCTTATATCCGATAGCTGCGCCTAAGGCGATCGCAGCCCCTCCGATGATGCCGAGCGCGACCGCAGACACATTGAGCTTCATTCCTGATCACCCACCATACGCTCAAGGATGCTCGCAAGCTCTTCCTCATCCTTGAACTCGATCTCAATCTTATTCTTGCCGCGCGTGTTCTTCACGCGAACGTTCGTGTTGAGCGCCTGACGCAGGATGCGCGCCGCCCGCTTATAGGATTGCGGGGTGATGACTTTCGTCCGCTTAGGCTCCTCTGTGACAGAAAACAATGGAGCAAGATGTTCTGTCGCACGAACCGACAATCCATCCTTGACAACCTTCTCGGCGAGCTTAATGCGGGCGTCCTCATAGGGCACCGCAAGGATAGCGCGCGCATGGCCCGCAGTGAGCTTCCCCTCGAAAAGCATGGTCTGAACCGACTCCGGAAGATCAAGCAGGCGAAGCGCATTGGTAATCGCCGAACGAGATTTCGACACCGCCTTGGAAAGCGCTTCCTGGGTCATGCCGCTCGCATCGATGAGCTGGCGGTACCCGCGCGCCTCTTCGATGGGATTCAGGTCGGAACGCTGGAGGTTCTCGATAAGGGCGAGCGCGAGCACCTCAGTCTCATCCACGTCCTTGACGATAACGGGGACCTCTTTAATCTCAGCGATCTTCGAAGCCTGATAGCGGCGTTCGCCCGCAATGATCTGATATCCGTCTCCATCCTTGCGCACGAGGAGCGGCTGCAGCACACCGTGCTCGCGAATGGAGTCCGCCAGCTCCTGAAGCTCCTTCTCATCGAAATGAACACGCGGTTGGTTGGGATTCGGATGAATCTTCTCCAGTGAGACGTTGGTTTCGCTTGAAGAATGTCCTGTCTCGTATTGAGCTTCACTCACGAGTGCGGACAGACCTTTTCCTAATCCGGATTTTCTTTTAGCGGCTGGCACGATCAATCACCTCATCCGCAAGGCTGAAATACGCTTCTGCACCCTTATTTTGCGGTGCATATGTTGTAACCGGCATTCCAAAGGAGGGAGACTCCGAAATCTTGACAGTTCGGGGAATGAGCGTATCGAATACGACATCCCCAAAGTAGTTTCGAACCTCTTCCACAACTTGATTCGCAAGCGATGTACGCGAATCGTACATTGTCATGAGCACACCGTATACATCAAGATCTCGGTTGATGCGCTCTTTCACCATCTTCATCGATTCAAGAAGCTTTGTAACGCCCTCGAGCGCGTAGTACTCGCATTGAATGGGGATGAGCACACTATCAGCTGCTGCGAGCGCATTGATCGTAAGCAATCCCAACGAAGGCGGACAATCGATGAAGATGAAATCGAACTCATCCTTCACGGGCGCGATAAGTTCTTTAAGACGCGTCTCACGTGCCATAGCGGAAACAAGCTCGATTTCAGCTCCTGCAAGCTGAATCGTCGCGGGAATCACATACACGCCCGGGGTTTCCGTCTCATGGATGATCTCTGAAGCCTTCACATCGCGAATCAGCGCATCATAGATGCATTGTTCGAGCTCTTCCTTCTCGATTCCAAGACCACTCGTGCTGTTACCCTGCGGGTCGAAATCGATAAGCAACACCTTCATACCACGCTCACTGAGTGCAGCAGATAGGTTAACCGCCGTGGTGCTTTTTCCAACACCGCCTTTTTGATTGATTATCGCGATAACACGCGGTGTTCCGTCCGTTTTCCGCTGATACTCGGTATAACCCATCTGACCCCCTTCGTTCGTTTCAGCTTCATTGGTGCAAAAGGTCAAAGAGTGTATAACTATGGTTCTTGAGCACCTGGCTCTATTATGTTTCACGTGAAACACTCTGACAAGATGTAAACAAGAAGAGTCCCATGTTTCACGTGAAACATGGGACTCAACATAAGCTTACAAATATATAAGTACAAGCCGAATTACGCGCCCAACGGATGTTTCTTGGCAACACCCACCTTACGAGGCAAACCGAGCTTAGCCTCATGTAGCTTATCGAAGCGCAGAATCGTCCGCTCACCCAAATCATCAGGCAGCGTAAGGTGGCGAACAGTTCCAAATTCAAAACCACAAAGTGAAGCAGCGTGCAACCCGGCGGATATTTCCTCGTCAGAGGGAACACCCTTCGTCACCACAAGCGAGCCGCCCTGGGCGAGCAACGGGGACGCATACTCGATGAGCACAGGAAGCCCTGCAACGGCACGGGCAACAACACAAGTGCAGGATGCACGATGCTCACGAGCATACGTCTCGACACGCTCGGAAGAAACCTGAGCATCCGCGATCTGAAGCTCATCGATGAACCCTGCCACAGCCTTGACCTTCTTAGCAACCGAATCAATCAGCACGCTGGGGCGACCGGTCGCAAGCGAGAGCGGAATCCCCGGATACCCCGCGCCGGTACCGATATCGAGGAGCGTTCCATACGGCGTAGAGCGAACCTCGGGAAGCAGGAGCAAGGAATCAAGGATGTGCAGAATCAACCCATCGTGCTCATTCGTGATCCGCGTGAGGTTCATAGTCTTATTCGTCTCAACCACAAGCAGGAAGTGCTCGACGCATCGGCGCGCAAGCTCCCTATCAACATCAAGTTCGTACGCATCGCAGTATGAGCGGAGCTCGGCAACGAGCTCATCGACATGCACCATCTCATCCATGGCAAACCTCCTGTTCTGACAAGAATGGGTTATGCAAGGACTCTTGTCAAAAAGAAGGGCGCAGCAAAGCCGCGCCCCAAACCAATCTATACAAAGCAACCACTACGAGACAAGCGTGATCACAACACGACGCTCAGGATCGACGCCCTCAGAGTGCGTATCGACCGCATCATTATCACGCAGGGCAATGTGCACAAGACGGCGCTCGTACGCGCTCATAGGAGGCAGCTTGACCGAGGTGTGCTGGCGGATAGCACGGGCAGCGGCGGAGCGCGCCATCGTGGCGACCTTCTCGTTGCGACGGCTCTTGTAGCCCTCAATGTCAACCACGACAGGATAGCGGAAGCCGAGCTGGCGGCTCACGATGAGCGAGACCATCGTCTGCAGCGACTCGAGCGTGCGGCCATGGCGGCCGATGAGCACAGCAAGGTCGGGAGCCGTCACATCAAGGATAAGCTCACCCTCGTCACCCTCATACTCATCGATGGGGGCGTTCTCGGCATCGAACTGGGCGAGAATGTTGCGCACCACGGTGAGCGCGACGTCCGCGATCTGGTCGAGCTCATCATCCGAGAGCTCCTCGCCAGCCTTGTATTTCGCGGCGAGCTCAGGGAACGCGCCCGCATACTCCTCGTTCTCGGTCTCCACGACAGCTACCGTATCCTGGGATTCCATATCGATCTGGGACTCTTCGCTCATACCAGGCTCCTCACAAATAATAAGGTACCTAATTAAATATCAGACGCGAACAGGATTGCTCGGACGCTAGTTCTTCTTGTGCGGACGAGCCTTGCGCTCGCGACGCACGACGTCGACCTCGATGGGCGCGTTCGCCAGACGGGCCTCTTCCTCGGCCTTCGCCTTCTCCATCACGTGACGGGTCACGAACACCTGCTGGACGACCTGCCACAGCGTGGAGACATCGTAGTAGAGCAGCACGCCGGCGGGAAGGTTCCAGCCCATCCAGAGCATCATGAGCGACATCACGATGGACATGGTGCGCATGCTCGACGCCTGCGCGCCGGTCTGGTTGCGCGACTGGTAGAGCGTCGGGATGATCGTGAGCAGGGCGAACAGCACGAGCGAGATGAGGTACGGCAGGGCGGCCATGAAGCCCTGCGACCACATCGCGCCCGGGGTGGTCGTGAGGTTGGGCAGGATGTTGTAGAACGAGAACGTCTGACCCTCGAAATACGTGTCAAGACCGCGCAGAAGCGTGAAGAGCGCGATGAGGATGGGCATCTGGATGAGCAGGGGCAGGCAGCCGCCGAGCGGGTTGAACTTGTTCTCGGCGTAGAACTTCTGCATCTCCTCGGCCTGGCGCTGGGGATCGTCGGCGTAGCGCTCCTGGATCTCCATGAGCTTGGGCTGGAGCACCTGCATGCGCGCGGTCGACTTCGTCGACTTCAAGACGAGCGGCGTCAGGATGAGGCGCACGATGATCGTCAAGATGATGATCGAGAGACCCCAGTCCGTGGCGAAGCTCTGAATGAACTTCAGGATCTGGAAGAGAATGTTAACGATTGCATCCCACATGTAAGGTTTCCTCCGAATATCGAGCCTTACGGCACCGGATCGTATCCACCGTCGTGAAACGGATTGCACCGAACGATGCGCCTCACGGCGAGCCAGCAGCCACGAACGACGCCGTGCTTGCTGATGGCTTCGACCGCATATTGGGAGCACGTCGGCGTATAGATGCACGCCGGTGGGAGCAGCGGGGAGATGAAGCGTTGGTACACGCGGATCGGGGCGATGGCGCACCGGCGCGCGAACGAACCCAACCTACCCATCGCGCCGACCAGCCCGCTTCAGGAGACCCGCGAGCGCCTCGGCGAGCTCCTCGGGTCGCGCATCGCGCGTCTTGGGCGTAGCGAAGAGGATCAGATCCGTCCCGGGTACCGGGAGCGCGCAGGCGCGGGCAGCCTCGCGGAGCTTGCGCTTCGAGCGGTTGCGCACCACAGCGTTACCCAAGCGCTTAGCAGCAGCGAAGGCGACCCGCCCGGAGCCGCCTTCGCATTCGCCATCGCATATAACCATGCGCACCAACGGGTGGTTGACCCGCCGCCCATGCTTGAATACGCGCTCAAAATCCAATCGGGACTTGATGGTCCTCATACGCAGACGCGCGCCGGCAACTAGACGGTGAGACGCTTGCGACCCTTGGCGCGACGACGCGCGAGCACGGCACGACCACCCTTGGTCGCCATGCGGGAGCGGAAACCGTGGGTCTTGGCACGCTTACGCTTGTTGGGCTGGTATGTACGCTTCATTTCTATCCTCCTGTTGCTAACAAGCAAACGTATAAGGCTCGTGAGCTTCAAAATTGTAGGGAACTGGAGGGAGCTATGTCAATAAGCAGGTGAGATATAGTCGAAAACTCACCACACGAGGGAAACGGGCGCACGGCTTATGAACGCCGCAGAGCAAGTTTTCACCGTTTATTTCATTCCATTCCAGACTTTTCAACACGTTACGCACGGGTGTTGATAACTTTTCGTTAGATTTCTCAAGTTTTCAACATCTTTTGAAACCTTGTGGAAAGTTCGAAACGGAGCCGAGTTGCGGTACCATCGACGCGTGGAACTTTCCCACATGATACGCACCACCTATACGCAGCAGGGACGGCTCTTGATGGCGGATGATTTCTACCCCTTTGTCGACTCGGGCGACCCCGCGCCCGACAACAGGCACATCACGGGAGCGGCGGAGGAGGAGCTGCCCGGCGTGCGCGGCGCGGTAGATGCCGAAGCCGCAGCTCAGGCAGAGGGTGTCGAGAGCACCGTGTACGCGACGCGCATCTCTATATATGATGACCTGTTTTCCACGCCCCGCATCCTCGTCATCCAGCCGAGCGACCCGCGCACCTATCTCGAAGAGGTGACGAACACCGTCTACCGCTGCATGAAGGAGCAGGGCGGCTCGCTTCCCCTCATGATCATCCGCGAGCTTGTGGAAAACTTCATCCATGCCCATTTCACCGAACCGATCGTCTCCATCCTCGACGACGGCAACACGATACGCTTCGCCGACCTGGGACCGGGCATCACCGATAAGGAGCGCGCGTTCGAGTTCGGCGTGACCTCGGCCGACCGCTCCATGAAGCGCTACATCCGCGGGACGGGCGCCGGCCTGCCCATGGTGCAGCAGTACCTCGAGCACGCGGGCGGCGCGGTGTCCATCGAGGACAACCTCGGCTGCGGGACGGTCGTCACCGTGAGCGTCGACGCGGCGCGCGTGCGCGAGATCGAATCCCACGCCCGACGCGGCGCGGCGGTGCGCGGGCCGGCGTTCACATCGGAGGAGGCCGCGCTCGCTGCACGCGGGGGCGCGGCGCCGGTCGGAGCGGCGGTGCCGGGGATGACCCCGCAGCAGGCGGCTTTGGGCGCCGTGCCGGGGGCAGCCATGGGCGGCATGCCCGCGCAAGCAGAGGGCGCCGTCCCTGGAGCATATCCGAACACCATGCCCTACCAGCAGGTTCCCGGCTGGTATCCCTGGCAGGGGTACCCGGGTGCAGGGGAGGCACAGGCCGCGGCGGCGGGCGCGTACCCGAGTGTCGCCTTCACGGGCGCCGTGCCGGGGTACGCCCCGGCCTACGCCGGCATGCCCGCGCAGCCCGCCATGCAGGGCGCCCCGACCGCAGCCGGCTGGCCGGCCATGGGCATGACCCCGCAGGCGGTACCCGGCGCGCAGCAGGCTGTCGCGTCCGCGGCACCTGCCAGCGCGCAGCCGTTCGTCGACGAGCGCGGCGCGCAGGCGCTCACCTACATCGCGGACAACGGCCAGGGCGGACCCACGGACCTCGTGAACACCTTCGGCAGCTCGGCGCCCACCTGGTCGCGTGTCCTCGCCCAGTTGAGCTCGCTCGGCCTTGCCGAGAAGCACGGCCGGAAGTACACGCTTTCCGAACGGGGCGCCGCCTGGGTCGCCGACCATCGCGGCAACCCCCGCTAACCCCGCCGATCCGCCGCATGACAGCACGCACAGAGGAGTGACATGGACACCGAGGCGAAAATCATCCTGGACGACACCATCTCGTTCTGCGAGCGCGATGGCCGCGACGCGCGCCTGATCCAGATCCTCAAGCAGTCCCGCCCGCTTGAACTCACCGACACATCGCTCTCCATCGAGGCGCCCACGCGCTTCGCCTACGCCTACCTCATCAAGCAGCGCGACATCGTGGAGCGCTACCTCGAGGACATCGCCTTCATCCCGCTCACGCTCAGCATCACGGTGCCGGCCTCCATCACCGCGCCCACGGAGACCGAGCCGCAGCGCTCGACGGAGCGCGCCGCGAGCGACCATGCGCCCGCGGGCGCCACGCACGCGACGGCTACTGCCCACGAGCCCGCAGCCGAGCCGGCGCCGAGCCCCGCTTCCATCCCCATCCCCGCGCCGAGCTGGGATGGCGCGCCCGCGGGAGGCGAGGAGCGCGTGAAGGTGACGAACATCATCTCGCCCGACGAGCTCCAGCGGCTCACCGCAAGCGTCGGAGGCCACGAGGTCCCCCGGAAGGTGAAGGCCGAGCCCGTGCGCAAGGAGCCCGCGGCGAGCGGGCCCGCCGTGCCCATCAACTCGAAATTCACGTTCGACAACTTCGTCTACGGCGACGAGAACAAGCACGCCTACCAGTCCGCTGTGCGCTTCGCGCTGCTCGCCGACGAGCCCGGCATCTACACGTCGCTCTTCATCTACGGCAAGTCCGGCCTGGGCAAGACGCACCTGCTGCTCGCCATCGAGAACTACCTGAGCGAGCACAGCCCCGGCATCCGCGTGAAGTACGCGAACTCCCAGACCTACGTCGAGGACTACATCAACGAGCTCAGGGTCCAGAAGGCCAACGGCGGGCGCATCCTGCGCGAGTACCACGACGCCGACGTGCTCATCATCGATGATATCCAGAACATCATCGGCAAGACGCAGAGCATCGAGAACTTCTTCTCGCTCATGGACGAGTTCATCCGCAACAACAAGAAGATCGCCATCGCGAGCGACCGCGCGCCCAAGAACCTCGGCATGGACGAGCGCCTCACGAGCCGCTTCAACGCCGGCATGCTCTGCCTCGTGTCGGAGCCCGGCTTCGAGATGAAGTACGAGATCTTGAAGCGCTACTACGAGCACACGGTGCTGCCCGACGCCGAGGCGCGCGATGCCGCGGCGGGGCTCGACGCCTCGGGTTCCATCCTGAGCGCCCTGCGCACGGGCGGCGGCACGCTCACCGACGAGCAGCTCAAGCACATGGCCGAGGTGTCCGGCACGAACATCCGCGAGCTCGAGAGCTTCTGCGAGCGCTGCGCGGGCGCGTCCTACGAGTGCGAGCAGAAGGGCGAGACCCTCGAGGCCGAGGAGATCGACCGCATCGCCGACGAGTACTTCGACCGCGCGCACAAGCGCATCCAGATCTCCACGGTGCAGGCCGTGGTCGAGGAGTTCTACCACGTGAGCCACGAGGATCTGTGCGGGCAGAAGCGCCGCAAGGACATAACGCAGGCGCGCCACATCGCGATCTACCTCGCTTACGATATGTGCGACATGACGAACGTCGCCATCGGCGCGGAGTTCGACGGCCGCGACCACTCGACCGTGCACTACTCGATCAAGAAGATCGAGAAGCAGCTTGCCCACGACAACGCCCTGTGCAAGGAGCTCCAAGCGCTCCGCAACAAGATCATCCTGGCGTCATAAGCTGCCCGGGCTGAGGGACGTAAAATTACCCCAGGGGTTATTTTACATTGATGCTTTTCGAGGGCTTCCTCGTCCTACAGACAGGCAATGTAAAATAACCCCTGGGGTAATTTTACGTCCCCAACCAACCCATCGGGGCGGGGCGTTGAAAAGCTGTGGGAAAGTATGGGAAAGGGCGTGGGCGCGACGAGGACGCCGAGGGGAAAGCTTCGTGCACACCCGGTTCCCCGACGCCGCCAACCGGTTATCAACGAGCGGCTGTCGAGATATACGAACGCCCTGACCTGATAGAATGGTGGCTCTCAACACCATCAACGGCCTTATTATTACTGTAAGGATATATATATCTAAAGATATAAGAATAAGGAGCGGCCCATGAAGTTCACCGTAAGCCAGGACGCGCTGTCGAACGCGCTCGCCGTCGTGTCGAAGGGCGTCTCCGGAACCTCGACGCTCCCCATCCTCTCCTGCGTGCTCATCAAGGCCGGCGACGGCCTCATCGAGCTCCAGACGTCGAACTACACCACCTCGGTGCGCCACCGCATCGCCGCGCACGTCGAGGAGGAAGGCGAGCTCGTAGTGCCCTGCAAGCTCCTCACGAACATCGCCAAGACCCTGCCCGACGCGCCGGTGCACATCGAATCCGTCGACCGCCAGACGGTCGTGTCGTGCGAGAAGAGCACCTTCACGCTCGCCACGCTCGACCCGCGCGATTTCCCGGAGTTTCCCGCCTACGCCATCGAGGCCGGCGTGGAGCTGCCCACGGGCATCCTCTCCGAGATGGTCGGCCGCGTGTGGCGCGTGACGACGAAGGACACCGCCCGCCCGATCCTCGAGGGCGTGCACACCACGGTGGGGAACAACACGCTCACCCTCGCCGCCACGGACTCCATGCGCCTGGCCATGTGTGACACGAACGTCGAGACCTCCTCGCTCGAGGGCAACTTCGAGCTCAACATCCCCGCGACGGCCCTCAACGACGCGCTCTCCATCATGGCGTCCTCGCCGTCCATCTTCGTGGGCGTCTCGGGCAAGCAGATCGTGTTCGAGGCCGGCAACACCTGCTACGTGGCGAGCCGCCTCGAGGGCGAGTACCCCAACGTCCGCCAGCTCATCCCCCAGGACTGCGTCGTGCGGGCGAAGATCGACGTCGAGGCGTTCTCCGCGGCGTTCAAGCGCGTCGCCGTCATCGCGAAGCCCGACGGCCCGGTGCGCTTCACCATCGACGTCGATGCAGGCACGCTCACGCTCGCGGTCATCTCGGCCGACCAGGGCCGCGCGAGCGAGACCATCGATATCGAGGTGGAGGGCGAGAGCGGTACCATCGCCTTCAAGAACAGCTTCATCCACGACTGCCTCTCCGCGCTCGGGCACCAGGAGAAGGAGATCTCGCTCGAGCTGCAGAGCTACACGAAGATGGGCGTGTTCAAGTCGTACGACAAGGTGAACTACCTCTACCTCATCATGCCGATGTGGGTCTAGCGCATGGCGATCCTCGCGACGAACCTCATCGTCGAGAACTACCGCAACTTCCCCTCGTTCGAGCTTGAGCTCGACGAGCGCCTCACCATGCTCGTGGGGCGCAACGCGGTGGGGAAGACGAACCTCGTCGAGGCGCTCCAGCTGCTCACGGCGGGTCGGTCGTTCCGGCGCCCGTCGCCCGCCGAGCTCGTGCGCGAGGGCGCGACCGCGTGCTCGCTCGCGCTCAACCTCACGGGTGAGGGCCGCGTCATCGACCATGCCTGCCGGGTGGCCGAGGGCAAGCGCACGTTTATGCGGAACGGGAAGCGCTGCCGCGCCGCCGGGATGCGCGGCGTGGTGCCCTCGGTGCTCTTCTGCCCGGACGACCTCGATATGGTGAAGCGCGGGGCGAGCGTGCGGCGTGCAGCCCTCGACGGCTTCGGCGTGCAGCTCAACGAGAGCTACGCGCGGCTCGAGGGCGCCTACGAGCGCGTGGTGGAGCAGCGAAACGCCCTGCTCAAAGACGGCGCGCTCGCCCGCGACCTCATCGGCGCCTGGGACGAGGCGCTCATCGCGAACGGGGCGGCGCTCACGGTGCACCGCCTCGCGCTCCTCGCGCGCATCCGCGCCTACGTGCGCGCGTTCTACGCTGCCCTCGCCGGCGGCGAGGAGGCCGACGTCTCCTACGAGCCCACCTGGGATACGGAAGGCGCGGACGTGATCGCCGAGCTCTCCGCACCTGCCGACCGCACCTCCGCGATCGAGGAGGTGCGCGAGCGCATGGCCCGCGCGCTCGCGGCGCATGCGGACGAGGAGTTCCGCCGCGGCATCACCCTCGTAGGCCCGCACCGCGACGAGGTGCGGTTCAGCATCGCCGGCCGCGACGCGCGCACCTTCGCCTCGCAGGGGCAGCAGCGCAGCCTCGTGCTCGCGTGGAAGCTCGCCGAGGTGGCGGTGACGCGCGACATCCTGTCCCGCCCGCCGCTGCTGTTGCTCGACGACGTGATGAGCGAGCTCGACGCCGAGCGCCGGGCGGCCTTCATCGCGGGCATCGAGGACGGCGTGCAGACCGTCATCACGACGACGAACCTGGGGTATTTCGACGACGAGGCGCTCGCGCGCGCGAAGGTGGTGACGATCGGCCATGGCCAAGCGTAGAGGTCAGGACCGCGTGGGCGCGGCGTCATTCGCGAGCCTGGTGAGTGCCGAGCGCGCGCGCATCGTCTCCGGCGCAACCCCCGAGCAGCGGGAGCGCATGGCCGCGGCCGAGCGGGCGCGCGCGGTGTACCATGCGTGGAACACGGTGTGCGGCGGCACCCGCGAGGGCGAGCACGTGACGGGTCTGAAGTTCCTCCCCGACACGAACGAGCTCCTCGTCTACCTCGACGGCGCGTCGTGGACGCAGGAGATGACCATGTTGCGCGAGATCATCCGCGCCCGCATGGAGCGCGCGGGCGTGCGCATCGACGGCTTCGTGTTCCGCACCTCGCCGGAGGGGTACCGCGCCAAGCAGGCCCAGAAGCGCGTCGAGCACGTGGGTGCCCCGCGGCAGACGGCCCCCGTCCCGCACGAGGACCTCACGGCCGCCGAGGAGCGCGCGATCGACGCGGACGTGGCGCCCATCGGCGACGACCATCTCCGCAAAGCCCTCAAATCGGCGATTTCGGCCTCTATGGAGTGGAAAAAGGGTAGGGATGCCAAGAACGGGGCGTAAATCGAATCTGATAGCCTTGTAGAGGTATTCATTGGGGCGTATGAGAGCCCCCACATTCCGCTATCATAGATAAGATTGAACCTTGGCTGCGTGCGCGGGCGCACGGATGCGAAAGGAAGAGTACACGTGGCAAAAAAGCAGCAGTATGACGGCAGCGAGATCAAGATTCTCGAAGGCCTCCAGGCGGTGCGCAAGCGCCCCGGCATGTACATCGGCTCGACGAGCTCGAGCGGTCTGCACCACCTCGTGTGGGAGATCGTGGACAACTCCGTCGACGAGGCGATGGCGGGCTTCTGCACCAAGATCGAGGTGACCGTCCATCCGGACAACTCGGTCACGGTCGTCGACAACGGCCGCGGCATCCCGGTGGACAAGCATCCCGTGAAGAAGATCCCCACGCTCGAGGTCGTTATGACGATCCTTCACGCGGGCGGCAAGTTCGACAACAACGCCTACAAGGTCTCCGGCGGCCTGCACGGCGTGGGCGTGTCGGTGGTGAACGCGCTCTCGAAGAAGATGATCGTGCAGGTCAAGCGCGACGGCAAGATTCATGAGATGCAGTTCAGCCGCGGCGAGACCACGCAGAAGATGAAGACCGTGGGCACGGCGAAGAGCACGGGTACCACCACGACCTTCTGGCCGGACGACGAGATCTTCGAGACGACGGTTTTCGACTACGAGACGCTCCGCAACCGCCTGCAGGAGACGGCCTTCCTGAACAAGAACCTGAAGATCATCCTGCGCGACGAGCGCGAGCTCACGCCGCGCGTGGACGAGTTCTGCTACGAGGGCGGCATCATCGACTTCGTGAAGTTCCTGAACGAGGGCAAGGAGATCCCCGACGGCCTCAAGCGGCCCATCTACCTCTCGGGCAAGGGCGAGCCCGACGCGCCGCTCGAGAAGACGGGCGAGGTCGAGGTGGCCCTGCAGTGGAACACCTCGTACTCCGAGAACGTCATGAGCTTCGCGAACGACATCTACACCCCCGAGGGCGGCATGCACCTCGAGGGCTTCCGCACGGCGCTCACCCGCGTCATCAACGACTACGCGCGCAAGCAGAACATCCTGAAGGAGAAGGACTCCAACCTCACCGGCGACGACGTGCGCGAGGGCCTCGCTGCGGTCATCTCCGTCAAGCTTTCCGACCCGCAGTTCGAGGGCCAGACGAAGGCCAAGCTCGGCAGCTCGTTCATGCGCACGCTCGTGCTCAAGGTCGTGACCGACGGCCTCACGGACTACCTCGAGGAGCACCCCAAGGCCGCGCGCGAGATCGTGAAGAAGGCGCAGCAGGCATCCAAGGCGCGCACCGCCGCCCGCAAGGCGCGCGAGGCCACGCGCCGCAAGAGCCTGCTCGAGACCGCCAGCCTGCCCGGCAAGCTCGCCGACTGCTCCGTGCGCGACGCCGAGCTCACCGAGCTCTTCATCGTCGAGGGTGACTCCGCAGGCGGCTCGGCCAAGGACGGCCGCCGCCGCGACATCCAGGCGATTCTGCCCCTGCGCGGCAAGATCCTGAACGTCGAGCGCGTGGGCGACCACCGCGCGTTCTCGAGCGACACCATCCAGTCGCTCATTACCGCCATCGGCACCGGCGTGACGTCGAGCTCGGGCGAGGGCGGCGACTTCGACATCACGAAGGCGCGCTACCACAAGATCATCATCATGACGGATGCCGACGTCGACGGCGCGCACATCCGCATCCTGCTTCTCACGTTCTTCTACAAGTACATGCGGCCGCTCATCGACGCGGGGTACGTGTACGTGGCGTGCCCGCCCATCTTCGGCGTGAAGGTGCGCAATAAGATCCACTACGTCTACCCCAACGGCCGCCAGCCCGAGGAGGAGATTCTGCGCGAGACCATCGAGCGCCTTGGGCTCAACCCCGACGACGGCGACGAGGCCGAGGGCGGCAGGGTCACGAAGAAGCGCCGCGGCTACACCGTCCAGCGCTACAAGGGCCTGGGCGAGATGGATCCCAAGCAGCTCGCGTCGACCACCATGGATCCCAAGACGCGCATCCTGCAGCGCGTGACCATCGAGGACGCCGTGGCCGCCGACCGCGCCGTGCGCGAGCTCATGGGCAACCAGGTGGAGTACCGTCGCGAGTACATCGAGAAGCACGCGCACGACGCCCGCTTCCTCGACGCATAGCGATCCTGGTCTGACGGTCCGGCCGGAGGGGTTGGTTGGGGACGTGTTCCTTTCAACCCATCCCCCGACATGTTGGCCTCCAGATCCATCCCGTCACGGGATGGGTTGAAAGGAACACGTCCCCAACCAACCCCTGCAAGGAGGTAGTACGTGGCTGAAGATATGAACAACACCCCGGGTGCCGGCGAGGGCTCGGAGGGCTTGCCCGACGACCTGAAGCGCCTGCTCGCCCGCGCCGAAGCCGACGACGAGGGCGCCGACGTCTACGTCGAGGACGAGGACGCCGACGAGGAGGAGGTCGACGACGAGGAGCTCGAGGAGAGCTTCGGCGAGGTCGACCGCGGCGAGGCCGCCGGCGAGGACATCAACGGCGGGTCGCTCCAGATCTCGGAGTTCGGCCGCGAGATGCGCCAGAGCTTCATCGAGTACTCTATGTCCGTCATCACCGCCCGCGCCCTGCCGGACGTCCGCGACGGCCTGAAGCCGGTGCACCGCCGCATCCTCTACGCCATGAACGAGAGCGGCATCTATCCCAACCGTCCGCACAAGAAGTCGGCCTGGACGGTCGGCGAGGTCATCGGCAAGTACCACCCGCACGGCGACTTCGCGGTCTACGACACCATGGTGCGCCTCGCGCAGTGGTTCAGCATGCGCACCCCGCTCATCGACGGCCACGGTAACTTCGGCAACATCGACGGCGACGGCGCCGCGGCCATGCGCTACACTGAGAGCCGCCTCGCGCGCCCGGCCATGGAGCTCCTCCGCGATCTGCAGAAGGACACTGTGGACTGGCAGCCCAACTACGACGAGTCCCTCGCCGAGCCCCAGGTGTTGCCCGCGCGCTTCCCCAACCTGCTCGTGAACGGCTCGTCGGGCATCGCCGTCGGCATGGCCACGAACATCCCGCCGCACAACCTCGGCGAGGCCGTCGAGGCCACGTGCTACCTCATCGACCACCCCGACGCGACGGTCGACGAGCTCATGCAGATCATGCCCGGGCCGGACTTCCCCACGGGCGCGGTCATCATGGGCTCCGACGGCATCCGCCAGGCCTATGAGACCGGCCGCGGCTCCATCACCGTGCGCGCCAAGGCGCACGTGGAGTCCACCAAGACCGGCCGCAACCGCCTCGTCTTCACCGAGATCCCCTACCAGGTGAACAAGGGCACGCTCCAGGAGAAGATCGCCCAGCTCGTGAACGAGAAGCGCATCGAGGGCATCGCCGACATGCGCGATGAGTCCACGCAGAAAGGCATCCGCCTCGTCATCGAGCTCAAGAAGGGCGTCATCCCGCAGGTCGTCCTCAACAACCTCTACAAGTTCACCTCGCTGCAGACCACCTTCGGCGTGAACAACCTCGCGCTCGTGGGCGGCGTGCCCAAGTGCCTCTCGCTCACCGAGATGCTCCGCCACTACATCGACCACCAGGTCGACGTCGTGACCCGACGCACGCGCTTCGACCTCAAGAAGGCGCAGGCGCGCGCCCACATCCTCGAGGGCTACCTGCTCGCCCTCGACCACATCGACGAGGTCATCCACATCATCCGCTCCTCGCAGACCGACGCCGAGGCCAGCCAGCGCCTGATCGAGCGCTTCGGCTTCACGCCCGAGCAGACGAACGCCATCCTCGAGATGAAGCTCCGCCGCCTCACCGGCCTCGAGCGCGACAAGATCGAGGAGGAGCTCGCGGGCCTGCGCCGCGCCATCGCCTACTACGAGGACCTGCTCGCGCACGAGGAGAAGATCCTCGGCGTCATCAAGGACGAGATGCGCGAGATCTCGAAGAAGTACGCCGACAAGCGCCGCACCGAGATCGCCGCCGCCGAGCGCGACCTCGACGTCGAGGACCTCATCGCCGACGAGGACATGGTCGTCACCATCACCCACACCGGCTACGTCAAGCGCATCCCCGTGGCCGCGTACCGCTCGCAGAAGCGCGGCGGCAAGGGCGTCTCGGGCGTGAGCCTGAAGGAGGACGACGTCATCTCCGAGATGTTCATCGCGAGCACCCATGAGTACGTGCTCTTCTTCACGAACCGCGGCAAGGTGTACCGCCTGAAGGTGCACGAGCTGCCCATCGGCACGCGCCAGGCGCGCGGCACGGCCATCGTGAACCTGCTGCCCTTCGAGGAGGGCGAGAAGATCGCGAGCGTCATCTCCTGTCGCGAGTTCCCGGACGACGAGTACCTGCTGTTCGCCACGAAGAGCGGCATGGTGAAGAAGACCGTGATGAGCGCCTACGACCGCAGCCGCCGCGACGGCATCATCGCCATCAACCTCAAGTCCGGCGACGCCCTGCTCGACGTGCGCCGCGTGCGCGAGGGCGACCGCATCATCATGGCCACGACGGCTGGCAAGGCCATCGTGTTCGAGGAGGAGCAGGTGCGCGCGACCGGCCGCGATACGAGCGGCGTGCGCGGCATCACCCTCAAGGACGACGCCGAGGTCCTGGGCATGGAGATCTCGAACGGCAAGGGCGACCTCTTCGTCATCACCGAGCGCGGCTACGGCAAGCGCACGCCGGTGGCGGACTACCCGCTGCAGAACCGCGGCGGCCAGGGCGTCTACACCATTCAGATGACGCCGCGCAAGGGCAAGCTCGCCGCTATGAAGACGGTGGGGCCGCAGCACGAGCTCTTCATCATCACGGAGGGCGCGACGGTCATCCGCGTCAAGACGAGCGAGATCTCGCAGACCGGCCGCGCGACCCAGGGCGTGAAGATGATGAATGTCGCTGACGGCGACCGCGTGACCGCCGTGGCGCGCATGACGAGCGCGAAGAAGAAGCCGAAGACCCCGGCCGACGAGCACCAGGGCACGCTTCCGCTCGGAGACATCGCGAGCAACGAGGACGAGCGCGTGGACATCGGCGCATCCGATGAGGCGCTCGAGGACCTGATGGACGAGTAACCATCACGACGCGAGGGGGCTTTCGAGCCCCCTCGTTGCGTATGAACCCCTTTGCTGCACGGTGATAAAATGGTGTCAGTCACCTTTTTATCACCGCACGCGGGGAGCCGTTAGATGAACGGCCGGCGGTCGAGGACGAGCTTGAGCGGCTTGTCGCTCGCGAGGTAGCCCGGCAGCGCCGCCTGTAGTTCGGCGAGCGCGCAGATGCAGCCGAACAGCGTGTGCAGGTCGTTGAAGTTCTCATGCGTCTCGGGGTCGAGCTCAAGCAGGAAACCCACGTACTCGTCCGCGAACGCACGGAGGGCGTCCTTCGTCTCCGTGAAGCGCGTGCCCGCCTGGCGCTGCGCGCGGTTCAGTGTGTAGACCCAATCGACCTCGGCGAAGGTGACCGCGTGCCCCAAGGTGGGCCAGCGGCGGTTCGCGTAGATGTCCAGGCAGGTCTCGACCGCCTGCGCGGGGTAGTGCAGCGGCCGATGGGCGTACTCATGGTTGAACAGGTAATGGAACGACGCCGCGAGGTGCGGGAAGACCGTCGGCTCGGCGAGCGTGCCCGAGAACGAATCTCCCTGGCACGTGGGGACGACGTGCCCCTTGCGCCAGAAACCGGTCGCGGGGTCGGCCTCCTCGTAGAGCCATGCGAAGTACCAATCCTGCCACGCGCGCGGGGCCTCGCCCGCAAGGACGAGCGCGGCGTAGATGCCGGCTCCCTGGTGCGAGGCGATCCACGGGTCGTCCTGCCAATGCAGACCGTCGAGGAAGCGGTAGAGCTCGTCCTGGTCGAGGTACCGGTGCAACGCGGTCAGGGGGTGGCGCGGCCGCGCGTCGAAGAGCTCGAGTGCCGCGATGCAATGCGCCGTGGTGTGGTATGGGTGGTGCGTCGCCTCGGTGAAGAGGCCGGTTGCGGGATTCTGGAAGCCCTGGAGCGTGTCGATCCACGCCTGGCGCTCGACCGGGTCGCACGGGAACGCGCCCACCATGTAGAGGATGTTCGCGGCATCCGCGCAGCCGTATTCGTTGAGGCCGAGTTCGCGCCCGCCCGCCGCATCCTGCCAGATCCAGCGCGCGTATGCGCCCGTGCGGTCGAGGCGATGCGTCTCGAGCACCTGCAGGGCGCGATCGATGATGGGTTGGATGTCGTGCACGGTCTCCTCCGCTCCCGAGATGAAACGAGGGTGCCGCGGGATGCGCGACACCCTCATCATCATAGCGATTGCGGCGGGCTTAGAAATCGTCGGGAGAGAGCGTCTGGACGAACTTGTCGAACTGCTCGAGCTCGTCCTCGTCGGCCTCCGCGCGCTTGCGGGCGGGCACGGTGCCCACGCGGTTCATGACGTCGTCCTCGATGTAGATGGGGGCGTTCGCGCGCACGGCGAGGGCGAGCGCGTCGCTCGGACGCGCATCCACGGACACCTCGCGCAGGTCGCCGTCCGTCTCGCGCACGAGCACGACGTTCGAGAAGAAGACCGGGGCGTCGTAGCGGTTGATCTCGACGCGCTCGATCTTGACGTCGAGCTTCGAGAGCACGTTGAGGAAGAGCTCGTGCGTGATGGGGCGCGGCAGCTCCGTGCCGTCGATGCCCTGGCTGATCGACGCCGCCTCGAAGGCGCCCGTCTGGATGGAGAGCGTGCGGAGCGGCGCCTCCGGGGCGCTTGCGCCCGAGCGCTCGCGCAGCACGATGAGGGAGGGGCCGCCACCGGAAGCCATGATGATGGTCTCGATGTCCGCGCGAATCATGATGGCACCTCCTGATGGTCGATGGGTATCGGTTGCCGGCCAGACGTTGGAGTCTAGCGTACTTCGGCTAGTATTACTACCCAAAAGGCCCGCGCGTAACCGTCTTGATGCCATAATCGCATGAAGGGGTACCATGCGGGTATCTTGAACCGCGGAGAGGGAGGAACGCAATGGCAGACAAGCAGGAGACGCCGCTCGTCGGCATCATCATGGGCTCGAAGTCGGACATGCCGACCATGGAGGGCTGCACGGCCGAGCTCGAGGCGCTCGGGGTTCCGTACGAGCTCGTCATCGCGAGCGCGCACCGCACGCCCGACAAGGTGCATGAGTGGGCGGAGACCGCTGCCGACCGGGGGCTTCGCGTCATCATCGCGGCTGCGGGCAAGGCGGCGCACCTGGGTGGCGTCGTCGCGGCGTTCACCCCGCTGCCCGTCATCGGCGTGCCCATGAAGACGAGCGACCTGGGCGGCCTCGACTCGCTGCTTTCCATGGTGCAGATGCCCTCCGGCGTGCCCGTGGCGTGCGTGGCCATCAACGGCGCCAAGAACGCGGCTATCTACGCCACGCAGATCCTCGGTGCGACGATGCCCGAGTACCGCGAGGCCATCGCGAAGATGAAGCAGGAGATGGCCGAGGCGTAAGGGCGCGTTGCCCGGAAAACTCGATGGAAATGAAGAAAGGCTCCCAAGGATGGGAGCCTTTTCGTTCACTGGAGCGGGCAACGGGACTCGCGTATTCGCTTCGCGAATCCGCAGCTGCGGGCGCTCCGCGCCCTTGCACGCTCGCTGGGAAACGCTCGGGCGTTTCCGCAGTCTCGCGACCTTGCGGTTCGAGTCCATGTAATGCGCTCATACAAGTAAGGCTCCCATCTCTGGGAGCCTTTTCATTACCTGGAGCGGGCAACGGGACTCGAACCCGCGGATGTCAGCTTGGGAAGCTGATGCCTTACCACTTGGCGATGCCCGCGTATGTCGCGCCGGGCAAACCGGCGTAGGGGACAGTATACCGCGTCGGTTTTCGGCGGACAAGTCGCGTTGCCCGTTGCCCGCGCGAGGTGATAAAAAGGTGTCAGACACCTTTTTATCATCTTGTATGCGAACGCATACATTAGAAGCATGTATCAACTAATTTATGCGTACGAATAAAAATGAGCTATACTTGCAATGATATATGCGAACGCATATCTGGGAGGCGCCTATGGTCATCACCGATATGTCCGAGCTCGGGTCACTCATCAGGACGGCGCGCCGCGAACAAGGACTGACCCAGACAGAGCTCGCCGGCCTCGCGGGCGTCGGCGTCACGTTCATCTCCCAACTTGAGAACGGCAAGCAAAGCGCCGAGGCGGGCAAAGTCATCGACGTGCTCCTGACACTGGGCATCGACCTCATCGCGGAACGGAGGGCGTGATGAACGACATCTGCATCGCCCGCCTCGCGCTTGACCAGATGGTGCCTGTTGGGCGCATCTCCCAAGATGGGTCACGCTTTACATACGACTCCGCGTATCTGGAGAGAGAAGATGCCATACCGCTTTCGCTCTCCATTCCTCTTCGCGATGAGGCTTTCGACGCCCCCTTGTTTAGGCCGTATTTCGAGGGGTTGCTCGCCGAGGGCATGGCGCGCCAAGAGCTTGCGGCAGAGCTTCAGATATCGGAGGACGACTACCTCGGCATTTTGGTGAGCTGCGGACGGGAGTGCATCGGGGATGTGGTGGCCTATCATGTCGACGACGCACCAAACACGCGCTATTCAGAATATGATCCCATTCCGTATGAGGAACTGTGCTCTATGTTCCGCAGCCGTTCGGAGTTGGCTGCCGAGAACGCGGCATCACGCCTATCGCTCGCGGGAACGCAGAACAAAATCGGCCTCGCTCTTCCCCCGCAGGGGAACTGGGCGCATGGTTGGCTACGTCCTCGAGGATTCGCAGCCACCACCCATATCCTCAAAACCAGCCATCTTCGGGATTTGCCTGAAATCGAGTACCTCTGCATGCAGGCTGCCCGCGCGTGCGGCATCACGGTTCCCGATTGTCAGCTGCTTGATTTGGCGCAACCGGTGCTTGCCGTCTCGCGCTTTGATCGCTTGGCGGAAGTCCGTGATGGTTCGTTGAGGGTCGTTCGGCTCCATCAAGAGGATCTTGCGCAGGCGCTTGGATGCACTCCTGGCTCGAAGTATGCCGAGCTACCAGGGGGTACCGTACGGTCTATCGCTCGTCTCATCCGGCGTCGGAGCACACGTCCCGCGCACGACATCAGGCAGTTTGCCGCTACCATTCTGTACTCATATGTCATCGGCAACTGTGACGCTCATTTGAAGAACTATTCGATTCGGCTAAGCCCGGCGCGCCCCGGTCGGCCCGCTTCGTTCATGTTGATGCCCGCATACGATTTGGTTTCAACCACGTATTTCCCTAGGTTCAGCAGGGATATGGCGATGGAGGTCGGGGGAGTACGCGATATTGATCGGGTGACACCGGAGGCATTTGCCACGCTCGCCGATGACCTGGGTATCTCCTCCGCAGCGCTCAAACGCCTGGCGAAAGCGATCGTCGAGAACGCCGCGGTGACAATTCGTGATGCGGGAAATGGTGCTTTCGGAGCGACGCTTGCATCAACTTCGTATATCGCGGCCGATCTGATCGAGGACATAGAGCCGCGCCTCGAGGTTCTCGCGGCGTTCTGCGGTGACGCTCGGTGATAAAAAGGTGACTGACACCATTTTATCACCCAGGTGACGGGCACCGACGTATCGCCAACGCCCGCCGCAGCTGAAATACCCCATTCTTGCGGAGGACATGGGCGGCGTGCGCGCATGCGGTAGAATCGGGTAGGAAGCGCATAGGCCGCGCCCCGCGCGCGGGGAACGAAGGAGCTCGTATGATCGATCGCTACACCCGTCCCGAGATGGGCCACATCTTCTCGCTCGAGAACAAGTACTCCATCTGGCAGGAAATCGAGGTGCTCGCCTGCGAGGCGCACGCGGAGATGGGTGTGATCGGCATCACGAAGGAGGAGGCCGCGTGGATCCGCGAGCATGCCGCCTTCAACAAGGACGAGGTGGACGCCATCGAGGCCGTCACCAACCACGACGTGATCGCCTTCCTCACCAATATGGGCGAGTACATCGACCGCGACGTCCCCGAGGGCCAGCCCAAGCCGTCCCGCTGGGTGCACTTCGGCATGACCTCCTCCGACCTCGGCGACACCGCCCTGTGCTACCAACTCGTCCAGGCCACGGACATCCTCATCGAGGACTGCCGCAAGCTCGGCGAGATCTGCCTGCGCCGCGCCTTCGAGGAGCGCGACACCCTGTGCGTCGGCCGCACGCACGGCATCCACGCCGAGCCCATGACCTTCGGCATGAAGTTCGGCAGCTGGGCATGGGAGCTCAAGCGCGATTACGACCGCCTCAAGGACGCCCGCGCCAACGTCGCCTTCGGCGCTATCTCCGGTGCGGTGGGCACGTATTCCTCCATCGACCCGTTTGTCGAGGAGTACGTCTGCGAGCACCTGGGTCTCGTGCACGACCCACTCTCCACGCAGGTCATCTCGCGCGACCACCACGCCTACCTCGCCGGCGTGCTCGCCACCACGGCGGCCACCTGCGAGCGCATCGCCACCGAGATTCGCAACCTTCAGAAGACCGACACCCTCGAGGCCGAGGAGCCGTTCAAGAAGGGGCAGAAGGGCAGCTCGGCCATGCCGCACAAGCGCAACCCCATCACCATGGAGAAGGTCTGCGGCCTCTCCCGCGTGGTGAAGGCCAACGCCCAGGTCGCCTTCGACAACGTGGCGCTGTGGCACGAGCGCGACATCTCCCACAGCTCCGCCGAGCGCGTGGCGCAGGCCGATAGCTTCATCGCGCTCGACCATATGTTCCAGTGCCTCATCCGCGTGGTGGACGGCCTCATCCTCTACCCGGAGCAGATGAAGGCGAACCTCAACAAGACGCGCGGCCTCATCTTCTCCTCCAAGGTGCTGCTCGCTCTCGTGGAGACGGGCATCACGCGCGAGGAGGCGTATGCGATCGTGCAGGAGAACGCTATGGCCACGTGGCGCGAGGTGCAGCAGTGCGTGGCGGGCACGACGTTCCGCGAGAAGCTCGAGGCGGACCCGCGCTGCACCGTGAGCTCCGAGGAGCTCGACCGCATCTTCGACCCGTGGAGCTTCCTCACGCGCGTCGACGTGGTGTTCGACCGTCTGCAGCAGCTGAGCTTCGACTAACCCGGGGAGGGGGGGGCGTCCCCGATCCGCCCTGCGGGCTGAACCAAAAAGGGGTTGAAAGGAACACGTCCCCAACCAACCCATCCGATGAAAGGAATCACTATGGTCGCAATCGATTTCAAGCCGCGCGGCGTGTGCTCCAAGAACATCCACGTCGAGCTTGATGACGCGGGCGAGGTCATCGAGGGCGTTGCCTTCACCGGCGGCTGCAACGGCAACCTCAAGGCCATCAGCAAGCTCGTCGCCGGCCACCCCGTCGCGGAGATCACCGCGATCCTGCGCGGCAACACGTGCGGCCCGCGCTCCACGTCCTGCGCCGACCGGCTGTGCTGCGCGCTCGACGCGGCTCAAGAGCAGGCAAGGGCACAGGCATGATATTTGACCGGTCCCTCTCCCGGCGCTCGTTCGCGATCGGCAGCGCTGCCGCCGCGGGCGCGGGCATGGCGGCGATCGCGCTCACCTCGTGCTCGTCCAGCGAGAACCACACCCAGACCGGCGAGCCGCAGGTGGTCACCGATAGCTCGCTCATCATCAGCGTGCTCGACGGCGACTACGAGTACACCGACGCGACGCTCACGCCGAGCGCGACCTGGACGCTTCCCCTGGGGACCCTGCTCTTCCATGCGGGCAACGCGGCGTGGTCCGCGGCGATGCTCACGCCGGAATCCGCCGCGCACATCAACACGCTCGGCGCGCTCAGCCTCTCGAGCGGCAACCTCGTCACCGTCAAGGAGGACGCGACGCAGGGCTCGCCCTACACGTACTTCGACGTGCGCTGCTCGGACAGTGTGTTCGCGTGGATCGAGATCAACTACACGGATCGCTCCTGGGCGCTCTTCGGCCAGCAGTTCTCCGACGGCTCGCTCGCGGGCGACCCGGTGAAGCTCGACGAGGGCGACGAGAACTGGGAGCCGCCGCGCATCACGGTGCACGGCGATAGCGTGATCTGGCAGCGGATGCCGCTCTCGACGGGGTCATCGTCGGGCGAGGATTCGCATTGCTATATCTGGAGCGTCGGTGCGGACGAGGGCATCGATATCTGGACCTCTCATGGCCGCTTCGCGACGACCCCGCGCGTTTCCGGCGACGTGCTCACCATCGCCCCGCGCGTGCGCGAGGACGAGGGAACCTACTACGGCCTCACCGCACTCGATCTGACCAGCAAGAACTACGACCAGGTCGACCAGCTCGTCATGCCGAGCCCCGTCTCGCCGCTCGATGCCGAGTACCTGGGGGATCGCTTCGCGTTCTCGGTCGAGGCGTCGTACGACGGCGCGGGCAGCCTCGGCAACATGGGCTCGTTCTTGGGCGTCTCCGGCGGTCCCTACCTCTACGTGCGCCGCGAGCCGCTGTCGCAGATCTCGGGCAACGGCAGCACGTACCTCATCAAGACGCAGTCGTCGCACCTCATCGTCGACACGGACGCGCAGACCTACGGCGTGCTCTACTCGCCCGACCGCTCCACCGAGTACGGCGACTTCCCCGCCACGGAGGGGCAGTCGAGCCAGTTCCTCACCTTCGCCACGGTGCGCGGAACCACGGGCATCCCGGAGAGCGTTACCGCCCGCGTGTTCCAGCTGTAGGGGTTACCGGGCACGCAGCCGCTCGTTCGCGGCGGCGAGGATGCGCGCCGCCTCCGCCTCGGGAACGCGCCGGCGCGGCGCGGGCGGCGTGCGCGGGTTTTCGAGCATCTTCTCCATCCACGTCACATCGAGCCAAGAACCCAGCTTGAACCCGCAGGCATGGTGCTCGCCACATAGCATATAGCCATGTTTCGCGTGAAACGCTATCGAGGCGGTGTTGCTCGACGTGATGCACGCCTCGCTCATGACCACGCCCTGCGCCCGCATGAGCTCCTCGAGCGCGCGCAGCAGCTCCGAACCCAGCCCGTGCCCCTGGTGGTCGGGAGCCAGGTAGATCGAGATCTCGGACGCCCAGTCGTAGGCTGGCCGCTCCCTAAACTCCCCGTTGTAGGCGAAGCCGACGATGGATCCGTCGACACCATCCGTTACCACGAGAAACGTCGCGCACTCGAGCTTGTGCGCGATGCGTTCGGCGTACTCCGCGACCGTGGGAGGCTCGAGCTCGAAGCTCACCGTGGTATCGGTGACGAACGGGGCGTAGACCGCGAGCGCGCCCGCGGCATCGGCGGGTGTGGCGGTGCGGATATAATATGGCATGGCTTCCTCCGGAAAGAATGCGGCCGACATGGAAATAATAGGCGCAGAATCTGCCGGCGAACGGCCAAAGACCGCCAGCGAGCGTCGCGCTTGCACCTCGCAGCGCGGTATACGCTACAATGTGATGGTTCGGTGAAAAGTGATAAGGAGGCCTGATATGGCTTCGGACGCAAGAAGGATTCTGCTCGTCGAAGATGAGAAGGCTATTCGCGATGCCGTCGCAGCGTATCTCGAGCGCGAAGGCTATTGGGTCGTCGGCGTCGGTGACGGTCAGTCCGCGGTCGAGGAGTTCGAGAAGCATCAGTTCGATCTCATCGTGCTCGACCTCATGCTTCCCAAGCTCTCGGGCGAGCGCGTGTGCCGCGCGATCCGCGACACCTCCGACGTGCCGATCATCATGCTCACCGCGAAGGGCGAGGTCGAGGACCGCATCATCGGCCTCGAGCTCGGCGCGGACGATTACCTCATCAAGCCGTTCAGCCCGCGCGAACTCGTCGCGCGCGTGAGGGCGCTGTTCCGCCGCACGCATCTCACTGACGAGCCGCAGGTCGAGGTGCTCGACTTCGGCGACCTGGTCATCGACATCTCGGGTCACAAGATTCTCGTCGAGGGCAAGGAAGTCGACCTCACCGCTTCCGAGTTCAAGCTCCTTACCACGCTCGCCCGTCACCCGGGCCGCGTGTACAACCGCATGGAGCTCGTCGAGAAGGTGCTCGGCTATGACTTCGAGGGCTACGAGCGCACCATCGACAGCCACGTGAAGAATCTCCGCGCCAAGCTCGGCGACGACCCCAAGCACCCGAAGTGGCTCTTCACCGTCCATGGCGTGGGGTACCGCTTCGAGGCGCCCGCGAAGCCGGCGGAGGATGGCACCCAGGACGCGAAGTAGCGCGCTGCCATGTTGCCCGCACGCATCGAGACCGGGACAAAGCACAAGCAGACCGAGGAGCCGAGCTCCCGGGCGCAGTGGAACACGCCGCGCTCGGACACGCATCCGGGTATGAGCTATGCCACGCGCATGGCCGCCTCGTTCGCGCTCGCCTCGATCATGACGGTGCTCGTGCTCGTGGGCGTGGTCGCCGTGGTGTGGAGCGGCGCCTTCACCGATTACACGCGCACGAACATGACCGACATCGCCGAGGCCACGGCCTCGCGCCTCGCCTCGATGTACGAGACGAGCGGCAAGTGGAGCATCGCCACGCTCTCCGAGATCGCGGACTCGAGCATCGTCTCGGACGATATCGGCCTGCAGGTCATCGATGCGAGCGGCACCATCGTGTACGACGATTCGTGGCCGGCGGCGCCCGCGGTGGGCACGGCGGGCAGCGACGCACATGAGACCCAAGGCCTCACCTCGAGCGCTCCGACCGATGCCTCGGCGTCGGTGACGCGCGACATCGTCCTCGCCAACGGGACCGTGGTGGGCAAGGTGCGCCTCTGGGTCTTCGGATCCGATGCCCTGCTGGGCAAGGCCGACACCGCCTTCCGCGACCGCACCTTCAACGCCATGTTCATCGCCTCGATCGCGGCGGTCACCATCGCGGTCATCATCGGCATCTTCGTGTCGCGCATGCTCACGAACCCCTTGCGCCGCATCACCGGCACGGCGAAGCAGATCCGCGACGGGGACCTTTCCGCACGCACCGGCCTGCGCGGCGACGACGAGATCGACCGGCTCGGCGAGACCTTCGACGAGATGGCGACCTCGCTCGAGAAGGACCTGAAGCACGAGCGGCGCATCACCTCGGACGTGGCGCACGAGCTGCGCACGCCCCTCATGGCGATGCTCGCGACGGTCGAGGCCATGCAGGACGGGGTCCTGCCCTGCGACGACGAGCACCTCGAGACGGTCGCCTCCGAGACGCGCCGCCTCGCGCGCCTCGTGCAGCAGATGCTCGACCTCTCGCGCATGGAGAACCGCACGACGCCGCTCAACCTGGAGCCGGTGGACATCGTGCCGTTCGTGCGGCGCATCGTGGACGGCCAGCAGCAGCTGTTCATCAAGCGCGACCTCAGGCTCCGGTTCTCGGACGACACCCAGGGACGTGCCGCGGTCATCGATGTCGACGCGGACATGATCACCCAGGCCGTCGTGAACCTCATGAGCAACGCGATGCGCTACACGCCCGAGGGCGGCTGGGTCGTCGTCTCCGTGCGCGCCGACCGCCGCACCGTGCAGATCATCGTCTCCGACACGGGCATCGGCATCGCCAAGGAGGACCTGTCGCGCATCTTCGGGCGCTTCTGGCGCGCCGATGCGAGCCGCGCCCGCGAGGCCGGCGGCCTGGGCGTGGGGCTCTCCGTGACCAAGCAGATCGTCGAGCGCCACCACGGCTACATCTCGGTCGAATCCGAACTTGGAAAAGGCACGACATTTACGATTCATCTGCCGCGCGAGCACATGACGGAGCCCGCTTCATCTACAATGGAACACTAGGATATAGCGGCTGGCGCCGTGATAAAAAGCAGACAGGCTGGTTTTTATCACGGTGTCAGCCGTGCCCGGTGTACATGCAAGAGGAGTTGATTCCACGTGGCAAACATGGAGCGTCGTCCGGATTCCCATGGCAAGGTGCGCGATATCTACCAGGCGGGCGAGAACCTGCTCATGGTGGCGACGGACCGCATCTCGGCTTTCGACTACATCCTGCCGGATGAGATTCCCTTCAAGGGCGAGGTGCTCAACCGCATCTCGGCGTTCTGGTTCGACAAGTTCGCCGACCTGGTCCCCAACCACCTCGTGTCCATCGATGTGAACGATTTCCCGGCGGAGTTCGCCGAGTACCGCGATTACCTGGCCGGCCGCGCCATGCTCGTGCGCCGCGCGGAGACCATCCCGGTCGAGTGCATCGTGCGCGGGTACCTCACCGGCAGCGGCAAGAAGACCTACGACGAGGACGGCACCGTGTGCGGCATCGCCCTGCCCGCCGGCCTCACCGAGGCATCCAAGCTGCCCGAGCCCATCTTCACCCCGTCCACGAAGGCCGCGCTCGGCGACCACGACGAGAACATCTCGTTCGACCGCTGCGTGGAGATCGTCGGTGAGGACATCGCCGAGCAGATTCGCGACTACTCGCTCAAGATCTACAGCGCCGCCGCGGAGTACGCCGCCACACGCGGGATCATCATCGCCGACACCAAGTTCGAGTTCGGCATCATCGACGGCAAGGTCACGCTCATCGACGAGTGCCTCACGCCGGATTCGAGCCGCTTCTGGCCCGCGGCGAGCTATGAGGAGGGCGCCGTCCAGCCGAGCTACGACAAGCAGTACGTGCGCGATTGGCTCCGTGCCAACTGGGATATGACCGGCGAGCCGCCGCACCTGCCCACCGAGGTCATCGAGGGCACGTCCGAGCGCTATCGCGAGGCGTACCAGATCATCACCGGTACCGAATTCGTAAGCATGAAGGGAAACGAGTAAGTGACTATCCGGAGCGCAACCAACAAGCGCACCCAGGAACGCGATTTCACGGGTGCTACGAGGAAGTCCGCCGCATCCGCCAAGCCCGCCCGCGCCGCCGCGGGTTCCGTGCGCGTCGTCTCCGCGAGCGCGAAGACCCGCCGCAAGGAGTACGAGCAGGGCGAGTCGCTCGAGGGACTTTCGAAGGCCGAGAAGAAGGCGCGCAAGCAGGAGCTCCGCGCCAAGGAAGACCACATGTACTCCGCGGCCAACATCCTCATGAAGCAGGACGAGGAGTACCGCTCGAAGCGCCGCTTCTTCTGGGTGCTCGAGGCTGTGGGTATCGTGGGCATCGTCGTCGTGTGGCTCATGCTCACCGGCGTGTTCAACTCGTTCATCCCCGCGGAGACCATCGCCGTGGGCCAGCTCGTGGGCCTGGGCATCGCGTACGCCTTCGTCATCGGCGGCTTCATCTACGACCTCGTGAAGATCCGTCCCCTGCGCAACTTCTATAAGGCGCAGGTGGCCGGCATGACCGATCGCAAGGTGATCGAGGTCCTCGAGGAAGAGGCCGAGCGCGAGGCGGAGAAGAAGGGCAAGGGCACCAAGGAGGCCAAGGCGGCCGAGGAGCCCGAGCAGGAGCAGCCTGCGAAGAAGCGCGGACCGAAGAAGAACCATCGTTCTCGCCGCTAATCGAGTTTTGAGGGGGCGCACCATGCCGGTCTCGGCGGTGCGCCCTTATTATGTGGAGCGACGGCGCGCGGCATGTTCGTTTCCGCATGCATGCGACCGTCGCGCCCCTGTTCGCCGTAAGGAGCCGAGATGATCAAAGTCGCCCTCACCGTGGAGGACGCCCGCGCGGGCATGACGGCCATCGCGCCCAAGATCGAGCGCTACGCGCAGCTCATCGTGCGCAAAGGGGTGAACGTCGAGCCCGGCCAGGAGGTCGTGGTGATGGCTCCCGTGGAATGCGCCGCGTTCGCGCGCGTGCTCGTGCGGAGCGCCTACGAGGCCGGTGCGGGCCACGTGACGGTCATCTGGAACGACGACGAGGTGTCGCGCCTCACGTACGAATACGTCGAGACGGCGTATTTCGAGCAGACGCCGGAATGGCAGCGCGTGCAGCTCGACGGGTTCGCCGCAGCGGGCGCGTGCTTCATCTTCATCGAGGGATCCGACCCCGAGGCGCTCAAGGACATCGACCCCGTCAAGCCCGCGACCGCGGCGAAGGCCAAGAACAGTCAGTGCACCGCGTTCCGTCGCGGCCTCGATTTCAACGTCAACCCGTGGTGCATTGCCGGCGCGCCCGTGACGGCCTGGGCGCGCAAGGTGTTCCCCGGTGCCCCCGACGAGGTCGCGGTGTACCGCCTGTGGTGCGCCATCCTCGCCGCGGCTCGCGCCGATGGGGAAGACCCCGAGAGCGCGTGGGAGCTCCACGACGCGACCTTCGAGAAGAACCTGCGCTTCCTGAACGACCGGCACTTCGACGCCCTGCACTACACCTCCGAGAATGGCACGGATTTCACCGTGGGTCTCACCGACCGTCATATCTGGGCCGGCGGCAGGAGCGAGACGCCCGAGGGGCACCCGTTCTTCCCCAACATCCCCACCGAGGAGGTGTTCACCTCGCCCGACCGCCTGCGTGCCGACGGCATCGTGCACGCGGCGCTCCCGCTCATCCACCATGGGAGCAAGGTCGAGGATTTCTGGCTGCGCTTCGAGGCCGGTCGCGTGGTGGATTTCGGCGCGCGCACGGGCGCTGAGACGCTCAAGAGCATCCTCGACACCGACGAGGGCGCCCGCCGCCTCGGCGAGGTGGCGCTCATCTCCAAGAACACGCCCATCCGCGAGAGCGAGATCCTCTTCTATGACACGCTCTACGACGAGAACGCAAGCTGCCACCTGGCGCTCGGCACGGGATTCCCGGAGTGCTACGACGGCGGCTACGAGATGGACATGGACGAGCTCCGCGACCGCGGCGTGAACGCCTCGGCGGTGCACGTCGACTTCATGATCGGCTCCGACGACCTCACGATCACCGGCATCCAGGCCGACGGCATCGAGCTCCCGGTGTTCGTGAACGGCCAGTGGAGCTGGGAATGATAAAATGGTGTCAGTCACCTTTTTATCAATCGCGAGGTAACGGAGCTGAGCATGTCCAGGCAACGGCGCATGGTTTCGGAATCGGGCTTCTATCACGTCGTGCTGCGTGGCAACGCGAAGCAGCTCATCTTCGAGGATGACGCCGACCGCGAACGGTTCCGCACGATCATGGCCGAGTCCGCCGAGGCGGCGGGCATCGGCCTCGTGGCATGGTGCCTCATGAGCAACCACGTGCACCTGGTGCTCGACGATCCCAGGCAGCAGCTCAGCCGTGCCATGCAGCGCACGAGCGGCACGTACGCGCGCGCCTTCAACCTGCGCCATGGCAGCGCGGGCAACCTCTTCGAGCAGCGGTTCGGGAGCTTCGCCATCGAGGACGACGCCTACCTCATGCAGGTGGTGCGCTACGTGCTGAAGAACCCGTCGGCCGCCGGGTTGGGCTCGTGGCAGGAGTATCCGTGGAGCAGCTACCAGGACGTGCTGCGCGGCGAGGGTTGCACGGACGTCGCGCGGGTGCTCGAGCTGTTCGACGGACGGGAGGGGCTCGACCGCTTCTGCGCGGAGGAGACGCCGTGCTTCGACGGGCGCATCGAGGGCACACCCGTGCCCGACGACCTCGCGCTGACCGTCGCCCGCGCGGCGCTGGCACAGGCGGGGGCTCCGGATGTCGCTAAGGTGAAAGCGCTCCCGCTGGCGCGCCGCGCCGAGGCGCTCAAGGCGCTTCGCGATGTGGGGATCACCGTGAAGCAGATGGCGCGCCTGACGGGCATCAGTGCGCCGAGCATCTACCGCGCCCTGCGCTCCGCCTGATAAAATGGTGTCAGACACCTTTTTATCACCTAGGAGTCTGTGTACATCGCAGTGATATTCGCCCGGATATGCAAAAAGGCCGGGCATACCGCCCGACCTCGCGCATCGATGGTGGGCCGTTAGGGGTTCGAACCCTAGACCTTGGGATTAAAAGTCCCCTGCTCTGCCAGCTGAGCTAACGGCCCGCGCGAGCATTGTACCACGGGTTGCAGCCTCGTTCGACCCCGTGCGCCGCGCGAACCATCCCGTCACCGATGAATCCGCGCGCCTATCGCCTCGATGCGTCCCGCATCTTGTGCTTGTCGTATGATGCTTACCAAGACTGCGCTTCGGCGCCGCCCCGCCACGATCGCACGGGGAAGGACAGGGCTTTGCTCGAAAGGAAGGCTTCATATGGCAGACGTATACGCGCTCCTCGACGAATGGCTTGCCAACGTCAAGGATGACGAGCTCAAGGCCGAGCTCGTCGCGCTGAAGGAATCGGGGGACGAGGACGCCATCACGGACGCCTTCTTCCAGGACCTCGAGTTCGGCACGGCCGGACTGCGCGGCACGCTCGGCGCCGGCACGAACCGCATGAACATCTACACCGTCGGCCGCGCCACGCAGGGCTTCTCGGATTACCTGGTCGCGACCTACGAGCACCCCACGGTCGCCATCGCCCGCGACAGCCGCAACAACGGCGAGCTGTTCGTGAAGACCGCTGCCTCCATCTTCGCGGCGAACGGCGTGAAGGCGCTCGTGTACCCGAAGATCTCGCCGGTACCCACGCTGTCGTGGGCGGTCCGCGACCTCAAGTGCTCCGGCGGCGTGTGCGTCACCGCGTCGCACAACCCCGCGCAGTACAACGGCTACAAGGCCTACGGCCCCGACGGCTGCCAGATCGCATCCGAGGTCGCCGACGCCATCTCCGCCGCCATCGCGCGCGTGGACATGTGGGGCGGCATCAAGACCATGGACTTCGACGAGGCCATGGCCGCGGGCATGATCGAGTGGATTGACGACGACTGCCTCGACCGCTACTACGACGCCGTGCTCTCGAAGTCCGTCTGCAACCTCACGCCGGAGGAGGCCGCCAAGGCCCCGCTCAAGCTCGTGTACACCCCGCTCAACGGAACCGGCCTCATCCCCGTCACGACCGTGCTGAACCGCGCGGGCATCACGGACATCACCGTCGTCCCCGAGCAGCGCGACCCCAACGGCGATTTCCCCACCTGCCCGTATCCGAACCCCGAGATCCGCGAGGCCATGCAGAAGGGCATCGACTTGTGCCGCGAGGTGCAGCCCGACCTCCTGCTCGCGACCGACCCGGATGCCGACCGCGTGGGCGTGGCCTGTGCCGACGGCGACGATTACACGCTCATCACGGGTAACGAGATGGGCGTGCTCCTGCTCGACTACATCTGCCGCATGCGCGCCGAGCGCGGCGAGGACCTCTCCCGCAAGGTCGCCGTCACCACCATCGTGTCCTCCGCGATGGCTGACGCGCTCGCCGAGGACTACGGCTTCGAGCTGCGCCGCTGCCTCACGGGCTTCAAGTACATCGGCGACATCATCACCTCGCTCGCCGATGCCGACGAGGCCGACCGCTTCATCTTCGGTTTCGAGGAGAGCTACGGCTACCTCTCGGGCGACCACGTGCGCGACAAGGACGCTGTGAACGCGTCGCTGCTCATCTGCCAGATGGCGCAGGATTACCGCCTCAAGGGCAAGAACCTCGTCGAGGCGATGCGCGACCTGTACGAGAAGTACGGCTACTACCACAACAAGACCGTGTCGCTCAGCTACCCCGGCGCCGAGGGTGCGAGCAAGATGGCGGGCATCATGGCGGGGCTGCGCGCCGAGCCGCCCGCGCAGATGGCCGGTCTCGCCGTCGAGCAGGTCGTCGACTACGCGGAGGGCGTGAACGGCCTGCCGAAGGCGAACGTCCTCGAGTTCGACCTTGAGGGCGGTAACAAAGCCATCGTCCGCCCGAGCGGCACCGAGCCCAAGATCAAGATCTACATCTTCGCGAAGGGCGACGACGCCGCTTCCGCCGACGCGCTCATCGAGAAGATCGAGGCCGACGGTCGCGAGCTGCTGTCGTAGGGGCGCGGGTACACGGGCGCCGTGCGATTCACGGCGGCCGGTTCGTTCCAGAATATGCAAAGTCGGGAGATAAGCGCCTCAAACGGGGCGCTTATTTCCTTGCTTTGCATAGTTTGGGAGATACGGGTGGCGAGGTTCGGGAGGTGCGCTGCCGTTCCGCTACTGCAGGAACACGAACCAGACGAAGAGCACGACGGCGACGATGAGGATGAGCACCACGGCAAGCAGCGTGCGGCGGCGCGACCGCTCCTGCCGGGCGGTGAAGATGGTCTTCTTCGACGTCGGGGTCTGCAGGTAGCGATCGTAGTGCAGGTGTTGCGACGGGTCTCCGGGCTGGCTGCGCCGGGGATGCGCGGGACCGTTCTGGGGAAGGTACTGCGGATCGGATGTGGCGGTGCCCATATGCCGCCGCCCGCCCCCGCTCGGCGTGCGCGCCGCGCCCGCAGCGTTTTGCCGCGGAGGCATGGAGAGGCTCTCGTCGGTGATGGGCGCCTGCGAAAGGTGCGGTACGGTGCGGCGATACGGGGTCCTCGACGCGCCAGCGTTCGCATGCGGCGCCGACGTTGTTTCGTTTCGCTTGGAGGTCACGTCATCCATAAGCCCTCGATTGCATATCGCCGTTAGGTACATGATAAATCCTGGGCACCCGTCCCACCGCGCGGGCCGCCGCCCGAGGCGACCGTTCACGCTTCATGCATAAAGGCATCATATCGTACCTGGGGTTACATTTTGAAAGAGTCGCCATATGTGATGGATGGTTAAATCTAAGTGTAAGAGACTTAGATTTGATGATAATGTGACGCTTAAAAAATCTAATCAATCATGTTTAGAAGCGCGCCCAGCGGGCATAACAACAACGTCAAAAGAAGTCCCGGACACAGCGTCCGGGCAACCCACGAAGGAGTGGTTGATTATGGCTAGCTTGGTTCCGTATCGTTCGATGTTCGGCATTCGTCCCTTCAACACCTCGCTCTTCGATGCGTTCGATGACATGATGGACATGGCGTCCGGCGCTTCGTCGGCTGCGTTCCCCATGGATGTCGAGGACACCGGTGAGGGCTACGAGGTCAAGGCGTACCTCGCGGGCGTGAGCAAGGACGACATCGACGTCGAGCTCAACGAGGGCCGTCTCTCCATCTCGGTGAAGGTCGAGGAGAAGGACGAGGACAAGAACAAGAACTACCTGCAGAAGGAGTTCGCGGCGTTCAGCGCGACGCGCGGCATCTACCTCAAGGATGCCTCGAACGAGGGGCTTTCCGCCCGCTTCGCCGATGGCGTGCTGACGGTCACCGTCCCGAAGATCGTCGAGAAGAAGAACGTCACCAAGGTCTCGATCGACTAACACGTGCCCGCGCGCATAAACCTTGGCAGGGAGGCCCCTTCGGGGGCCTCCTTTTTGATAAAAACCAGACAGGCTGGATTTTATCACCCGGGGATCGGGGGGATGATAAAAACCAGCCTGTCTGGTTTTTATCACTAGAGGATGGTGAGGGGGCGGTCCTGGCCGGCGGCGCGGATGTGGAGGGGCTGCGCCCCGCCCGGGCGCTCGAGCGTCGCTGCCGAGCCGATCTTGTTGTCGAGCGTGGCGCCGAGCGCCTCGGCGAGCGTCCGGACGGCGAGGCTCGGGCGGTTGTTCTCCTGCGAGATGTGCATGGCGATGAGCTGCTCGGTGCGCGTGGTGACGAGCGTCCGCACCGCCTCTGCCGCCTGGGCGTTCGAGAGATGCCCCTCGTCTGAGAGGATGCGCTCCTGCAGGAAGCGCGGGTAGCCGCCGTGACGGAGCATCGTCACGTCGTGGTTGCATTCGAGTGCCAGGATGCGCGCGTCGGCAAGGAGCCTCAGCGCGGGCGGGGTGAGCACGCCCGTGTCGGTCGCGAAGGCGATGGCGTCGCCGCCCGCGATGAAGCGCATCCCCATGGGGTTCACCACGTCGTGCGAGGTGGGGAAGGTTTCCACGAGCACGTCGCCGATCTGCACGTCCTCCCCGGGCTCGACCTCGTGGAAGGGCAGCTCCTCGAAGCCGCGCCGCGCGGCGGGGGTGCCCGCGCTTGCGTAGAGCTCGCCCGCGAACCGCTTGCACCACACGGCGATGCCGCGGGTGTGGTCGCCATGCTCGTGGGTGAGCACGAGCGCGCGCACGCGGGACTCGTCGAGCCCGAGCGCATGCATGCGCGCGAGCGTCTCGCGGCGCGAGAACCCGTTGTCGATCATGATGAGCCCCTCGGGCGACTCCACGAGCGAGCAGTTCCCCTTCGAACCGCTGCCGAGAATGTGCAGGTGCAGGGCGTTCGTCATGGGCGACCTTCCGTGAGAGAATGAAATCCTGGGACGCTCCCGGAGGCGCGCGCATCGCGCGGCGCCCGCACGGGTACAAGCCCGGTGCGCTTTGGGAACGACAAGCGATATTGTACGAGACATGCGGCGAAGATGGTTCGGAGGGAACATGCCAACAGTTGCGCAGCGGTTCGCGCGGCATCACGCCGGTGGGGGCAGCCGCTCCCGGCAGCAGGCGGGGCCCGTGGTGCTCATGGTTTCCGGCGGTGCGGACTCCACCGCGCTGCTCGTGATGGCGTGCACGTCGCAGCTCGACCTGGATGACGGCCGGGGCGCGGCGCGCATCGCCCGCGAGCGGCTGCACGTGCTCCATGTGAACCACCACCTGCGCGGCGCGGCCTCCGATGCGGACGAGGCGTTCGTGCGGGAGCTCTGCGCGCGCTACGGCGTGCCGCTCTGCGTGGAGCACGCGTCGTTCACCGATCTGGGCGGGCAGAACCTCGAGGCCGCCGCCCGCGAGGTGCGCTATGCCGCCGCCCGCCGCTACGTGCGGGAGCTCTGCGCGGAGGCGGGCTGCTCGCGTGCGTCGGCGCGCATCGTGACGGCGCACACGGCGAGCGACCGGGCGGAGACGTTCATCATGAACGCCATCAAGGGCGCGGGCGCGGCGGGGCTCTCGAGCATCCCGCGCCGTCGCAACATCATCGTGCGCCCCCTCATCGACAGCACCCACGGGGAGCTCTGCCGCTTCCTCGAGGTCAAAGGGATCGCCTGGCGCGAGGATGAGAGCAACCAAGATACCTCCTACCTGCGGAACTTTGTGCGCCACCGCGTGATTCCCCTCATGCGCGAGCGCAACGCGAACGTCGTGCGCAACGTCGGCGCGGCCTGCGACATCCTGGGCGACGAGGACGCGCTCCTCTCGAAGCTCGCCGCGCAGGCACTTCGCGCCTGCACGCGCCGCCAGCAGGACGGGCTCATCGTGCTCGACGGTGCGCGACTCGCCTCGGCGGAGGTCGCGATAGCGCGGCGTATGGTGCGGCTCGCCGTGCGCCAGCTCGACGAGGGCGCCCGGCTGGAGCTGCGCCATGTGGAGGCGGTGCTCGCGCTCGTCGCGGCGGGGGCGGGCTCGACGACGCTGCCCGACGGCATCGACGTGCGCATGGAGTTCGGTGCCTGCGCCCTGCGCACGGCGGCGGCGCGCGAGGAGCTCGCGGCCGGCTGGCTCACCGTTCCCGGCCGCATGGTGCTTGCCGCCTCGCGCGTCCTCGAGGCGTCCGCCCTGCGCGTCCCGGCGGGGACGGATGCCGTGGCGCTCGCCCGCGACGCGGCGCGCGATGCCGCGGCGGACGAGGCGGTCGCGTTTGTGGACGCTGCCGCGCTCGGGTACGCCGAGCGGGACCTCGTGGCGCTGAAGGAAGCGGGCGACGGCTCGGCCACCCTGGCGCGCGGGGCGCGGCTCTGGGTCGATTCGCCCGCGCCCGGCGACCTCATGTGTCCGCTCGGCATGCACGGGCGGTCGAAGAAGCTCTCGGACATCCTGGGCGAGGAGCAGGTTCCCGTGGCGGAGCGTCAGCTCGTGCCGGTGCTGCGCACGGCCCCCGGCGGCTCCGTTGTGTGGGTTGGCGGAATTCGCCTCGACGACCGCTTCAAATGCACGGCGCTCAGCCGCGTGTTGATACAATTAACTATTCGCCCCCTCGATTCCGCGGTCGTTGTCCGCTCGGTGGGGTAAGCTGCGTACAGAGACGGCGAGCAGGAGGGTTGCCATGGAGGAGAAGAGCGAGCTTTCGACGATGCATCCGGATGTCGAGACCATCCTTTTCAGCGAGGAGGACATCGCGCAGATCGTGCAGCGCCTGGGTGCGGAGATCACCCGGGACTACCAGGGCAAGGACCTGGTGCTCATCGCCGTCCTGCGCGGCGCCGTCGTCTTCATGGGCGACCTCATGCGCGCCATCGACCTGCCGCTCGCCATCGACTTCATGGCGGTCTCGAGCTACGGGAGCAACGCGAAGAGCTCGGGCATCGTCCGCATCGTGAAGGACCTCGATATGGACATCAAGGGGCGCGACGTGCTCATCGTCGAGGACATCCTCGACTCGGGCCTCACGCTCAAGTACCTCATGAAGAACCTGAGCAGCCGCAAGCCCGCCTCGCTCGAGGTCGCGGCGTTCCTGTGGAAGGACGTCGAGGGCAAGCAGGCGGCCATCGACCCGAAGTACGTGGGCGCGCATTGCCCGGACGAGTTCGTCGTGGGCTACGGTCTCGACTTCGCCGAGCGCTACCGCAACCTCCCCTATGTGGGCATTCTTAAACCGGAGGTTTACTCGTAACATGGCAGATCATACCGAAGAGCGCACGACCCCCGAGGTGAACCCCGGCGGTCGCGACGAGCATGCCGAAAACCGCGCGCCCGCTCCGCCGGACGCCGGCGACGCGGCCGCCCGCGAGGACGGCGGCGCCGATGCCGGCACCCGCG
>NZ_CAPF01000098.1:0-32094 GCF_000321165.1 Enorma timonensis | reverse complement strand
CGCAGCCTTGGCCGCGGCCTTCTCGCCGGCGGCCGCATCCGCCTCCGCGGCCTGCGCGGCCTCGGCGGCCTTCCGCGCCTTCGCGGCCGCAGCCGCCTTCTGCTTCGCGAGCTTCTCGCGCTCCGCCTTCATCTCGGGCGAGATGATCGTCATGGGCTCGTCGGTGGCCACGTTGAAGAAGTTCCCGCCGAAGTCGAGCTGCATGTTGATGAACTTCACGCCGTAGAGGTCGTGCGTCTCGTTCTCGTAGCTGAACGCCGCGAAGTAGAGTCCCTGGATCGAGGGCACCTCGGACGTGTGATCGATCCCGTAGACGCACAGGTTCAGCGCGTTGTCGCAGGTCTCGTCGTAGAACGTGTACAGCAGGTCGATGCCGGCCTCCGTGGTCTCGGCGCACATCTGCACGAACCGCAGGCCCTCGTGCTTCAGGGTCTGCACGCGGCACAGCAGCTCGCCCAGGGGAATCTCGACGAATTCGGTCGTGTACATCCTGCCTCCTACCGCTTGTTCCCGGCGAGCTTGGCCGCCTTCTCGTCGAGGATCTCGACGGCCTTCAGCACGGCGTCGATGATGGTCTCCGGCCGCACCGCGCAGCCCGGCGCGTACACGTCCACGGGGATGGCCTTGTCCACGCCGCCGATCACGTTGTACGCGTCGCGGAACACGCCGCCCGTGCACGCGCAGATCCCGCACGCCACCACGACCTTCGGCTCCATCATCTGGTCGTAGATGTGCTTCACCACGTTCATGTTCTGGTGGTTCACCGCGCCCGTGACCAGGAAGATGTCGGCGTGCTTGGGATTGCCGGTGTTGATGATGCCGAACCGCTCGAGGTCGTAGAGCGGCGTGAGCGAATCGAGCACCTCGATGTCGCAGCCGTTGCAGCTCGACCCATCATAGTGGATGAGCCACGGCGATTTGGAAGAGTACCCCATACGCGCTCCTTAGATGAACGGGGTGACGAGCATGTAGAACAGGTTCACGACGCCCACCACGAGCGCCACGAGCCACGCGGACTTGAGCCCGAACTGCCACTTGGTGCGGGCGCTGTTGTTGTCGATGAACACCTCGAGGAACCACACCACGGCCACCGCGACGAGCGCGACGACGATCGAGATGGGGTTGTCCCAGATGAAGAACATGCCCGTCCACATGAGGAAGAGCACCGTCTCGCACCAGTGCATGATCTCCACCTTGGCGAGCGTGCGGCCCTCCATCTCGGTGGTGATGCCCTTGACGAGCTCCTGGTGCGCATGGTGGCTGTAGGAGTAGTCGAACGGGCTCTTGCGCAGCTTGATGGTAAGGATGAACAGCAAACCCAGGAAGATAGGAACGAGCTGGATGATGATGGGCGCGTCGAGCCCGAGCAGCGACGCCACGTCGAACGACTGCGTGGCCGCGAAGAAGCCCACGGTCATGATGAGGAGCATGGGCTCGTAGGACATCACCTGCAGGCACTCGCGGTCCGCACCGGTGTCGGCGAAGGGGCTGCGCGCGGAGTACGCGGCGATGATCACGAAGAGCGTGGCGAGCGTCACCAAAAACACGCACATGAGCAGGTTGGAGCCCGAGATGAACATGCCGCCGGCCAGGATGCAGAAGATGATGGCGCAGGTGATGTACGCCTCGTCCACGGCGTTCACGCTCGCCTGCTCCTTGGCGAGGAGCTTGCGCACGTCGTAGTAGGGCTGCAGCAGGCGCGGGCCCACACGGCCCTGCATGTGCGCGCTCACCTTGCGGTCGAGGCCGTCAAGCAGGCACCCGAGCACCGGCGCCACCACGGCGAAAACCACGATGCCCAACAACAGCCCCGGCAGCTCAGGGCCCACCAGGCGCGGGATGCGCTCGATGTAGAAGGCGCCGCCCGTGAGGACGTCAGGGTTGAAGATGAAGCTCGCGGCAAACGCCATGAGGATCACCGCGCCGCACACGATGATGCCCACGGCGGTGACCGTCTTCTCCGGGAAGATGTCCGTCATGTACCAGTTGCGCTTGACGGAGGTCATGGTGCGGCCCATGGCGCCGTGGAACCGGCGGCTATCCGGGTCGGTGCAGGTGCCGCCCAGGTAGACCTCGACGCGGCGCTTCTTGCTGGCGCGCCCCCACGGCGTGAGGAACACGATGGCGATGAACGCGACGATGACCGCCATGATGAGCATGTTGTCCACGCCCAGGAACTGCGGGTTGCTGCCGAAGACGCGCTCGAGGTACGGCGACACCACGCCGAGCGAGATGACCGGCAGCCCCACGCAGCACCCGAGCATGAGCACCGCGATGAATCCGATGGCGAACCACTCGGTCTTGTGCACGCCGGCTTCGACGTTCTCGGCCTTCTGCGCCACGCCGGCGAGCTTGCCGAGCCACTTCGCCCAGTAGAAGAACGTCGCGGCCGAGCCGAAGGCCAGCAGGATGAGGAAGACCACGTTGCCCGTCTCCGCGAACGACACGAGCGTCGCCCACTTGGAGATGAGCATGCCGAACGGCGCGACCACCATGCCCAGGATGCCGAGCATCATGAAGCGCGTGAGGCGCGGCAGGCGGCTGAAGAGACCGTCCATGTCCTCGATGTTGCGACTGCCGATGCGGTGCTCCACCGTGCCCACGCACAGGAAGAGAATCGACTTCGACACCGTGTGGAAGATGATGAGGAAGATGCCCGCCCACGCGGCCTCGGCGATGCCCACGCCGGCGCAGGCCGAGATGAGGCCCAGGTTGGCGATGGTCGAGTAGGCCAGGACGCGCTTGGCGTTGCTCTGGGTGATGGCCATGAAGCTGCAGAGCACGAACGTGACGCCGCCCACCATGACCACCATGACGGACGCCGCCGGGAACACCAGGTACGCCGGGGCAAGCTTCATGAGCAGGAACACGCCGGCCTTGACCATCGTGGAGGAGTGCAGCAGCGCGCTCGTGGGCGTGGGCGCGACCATGGCGCCCAGCAGCCAGCGGTGGAACGGCATCTGCGCCGCCTTGGTGAGGCCGGCGATGGAGAGCAGCAGGATGGGGATGATGAGGTACTCGGCCTCGCCGCTCTGGGCCACCTCGATGAGCCCGCCGATGGAGAGCGGGATGTGCACGAGGTGGATGAGGATGAGCGCGATGTGGAACGCCAGGCCGCCCACCATGTTGAGGTTGATCTGCAGGATGGCGCTCTTGCGCGCCTCGGGCGTGCGCGTGTAGCCGATCATGAGGAACGAGCACACGGTGGTGATCTCCCAGCCGGCCACGAGCCAGTCCATGTTGTCCGAGATCACGATGATGAACATGCCCGAGAGGAAGAGGAACATGAGCGCGATGAACTGGTGCCGGCGGTCGGGCGCGTGCTCGCCGCGCTTCTCGGCCTCCGCCTCCTCGTGGTGCTGGAAGTCCTTCATGTAGCCGAGGGCGTAGATGCAGATAGCGCTGCCCACGAGCCCCACGATGAGGATCATGATGATCGAGAGGTTGTCGATGTAGAGGGGCTCGGCCATGATGTCCTCGGGCGCGATGGCCATGGACGCGCACCAGATGGACGCGATGAACTGCACGATGGCCAACACGAGCATGGCGAAGTTGCGGTAGCGGAGCGCGAACGCGAGCACCAGGCCGCAGAGGAAGAGGTCGATCGCCGCGGAGAGGATGTTCCCGGCGAACGAGAAGTCGTAGGGCACCGCGAAGCTCGTCGGGGCGTTCATGAACTGGACCGCGCAGACGACGCTCGCCGCGCCGATGACCGCCGCCGACCCGATGACGATGGGGTCGCGCGCGGAATCGGTGCGGAACACCATGAGCGCTACGGCCACGAGCAGTGGAAACGCAACTAGAAACCCAAGAGTCGCCACAGAAACACCTCTTCGGTCGAAGCTTGTACATAGACTTCTATGATATATCGGCCAGCGCGCCGAGATAAGTGCATATCGGGGCGAATTTCATGTGTAAAGCGGCACGGGCGGCGGGGGCGTGGGGGGGCGCAGGCGGCGGACACGCGACTGGTGCACTCGGCGCACCCGCCCACGGCACGCACCCGTCCACCTTACATGGCAAAGGGGCCGACCGCGTGCTGCGGCCGACCCCTCTCACGATCGTGTATGCGCTCGACGCGCCTTACGCCCGGGCGTCCTCGACGATCTTGGCCACCGTGGCCTGCAGCTCGGACAGCTGCTCCTCGCTGGGGATCCACTGCTGGGCGATGACCGGGCACGCCATGTTGAACTTCATGTTCTCCATCTCGGCGTACACCTGCTTGGGGCCGAGCGGCGCCCAGCCGTAGCTGCCGAACGCGATGCCGATGCGCTGGTCGTTCTTCGGCGAGAGGCCGCGCAGATAGGTGAGGAAGCTCGCCATGGGCGGCATCATGTTGGAAGTTGAGCGTGGGCGAGCCGCACGCCACGTAGCGCGCGTCGCACAGGTAGAGCATGATGTCGGAGATGTGCGTGTGCTTCACGTCGATGAGCTGCGCCGTCACGCCCTCCTTGATGAACGCGTCGCAGATCTCGCGCGCCATCATCTCGGTGGAGTGCCACATGGAGTCGAACACCACCACGGCCTTCTCCTCGGTCTGGTACGTGCTCCAGGCCTGGTACTTCTCGAGGATCTCGGGGATGTGGCTGCGCCAGATCACGCCGTGCGACGGGGCGATGAGGCGGATGTCCAGGCCGGCGAGGGCCGCCATGGCCTTCTGCACCTGCGCGCCGTACGGCCACACGATGTTCGCGTAGTACTTCTTGGCCTGTTTGTAGACCTCGCACAGGTCGTTCTCGTCATCGAAGCGCTTCGTGGTGGCGAAGTGCTGGCCGAAGGCGTCGTTCGAGAAGAGGATGCCGTCCTCGGGGCACCAGGTGACCATGTTGTCCGGCCAGTGCACCATGGGGGTCTGCACGAAGTGGAGCGTGCGCTCGCCGATGCAGATGGAGTCGCCGGTCTTCACGCCCTCGGCCTCGATGCCGTAGTGGGCGCGGATCTCGTTCACGCCGGCCGGCGCGCTCGCGACGATGCGCGCGTTGGGGGCGAGGCGGTGGATCGCGGGGAGGCTGCCCGAGTGGTCCATCTCGACGTGGTTGGTCACGACGAGCTCGATCTTGGCGGGGTCGACCACCTGCGAGATGCGCTGGACGAACTCGTCGGTGAAGGTCGACTTGGCCGTGTCGATGAGGGTGATGGTCTCATCCATGATGAGGTAGGCGTTGTAGGTGATACCACGCTCGGTGGTGTACCCGTGGAAGTGGCGCTCGCTCCAATCGAGGCCGCCCACCCACCAGACCTTCGGTGAGATCTCGATCGCGTTAAGCATGGGAGTCCTTTCCGTCGCGGCGCATCGCGGTACAGCCCGCTTTCCGTGCGCCCGTCCTTGTTGCGGCACATGATAGCACGTGCAGCGTATGCCGGCTGCATGATACCCATTTTGTGGCATTTCTCGACAGGTAGGGCGGGACGCGGGGCGGACGGCGCTCGACGGGGTGCGCGGCTAGGCGTCCGCGCGCGGCTTCCGCCCGCGGCGATGCACCGCGAGCGCGTCGGCGCCGCCCGCCTTGTACGCCCGGCACCACGCCTTGACGGTCGACTCGCTCGCGACGTGGTACTTCGTCATGACCTCGCGGATCGACCGGCCGCGCTCGAGGTGGTCGCGCACGGCCGCGCGCTTCGTGTCCGCGTCGTATACCAGGCGGGACGCGCCCGCGCGGAGCACCGCCTCGGCGCCGCCCGCCGCGTACGCATGCGACCACTGCCGCGCCGTGGCCTCGGGAATCCCCAGCTCGCGCGCGATGCGCCTGCGGCCTGCACCCGCTTCGAGCAGCTCGATCGCGCGCGTGCGCACCGTCTCGTCATATCGCATCGCCGCATCACCGCCCTGTGGTCGCCGCCGCCCCCAAGCGCACCGGGGCGGTAGTGTCGTCCCATGGTAGCACGCGGCGGACGCCCGCCGGCCGTCCCAGCTCGCGCCCACCGCGCCGCGTCTACACCTCGTACTGCGGCAGATCCTGCAGCGCGATGACCTCGAGCCCGTCCGCACCCCCGCGCCGCGACGCTTCGAGCGCCTCGACCGCGGCCACGAAGGCGTTCGCGGCCGAGAGCGCCGTGATGCAGGTCACGCCGCGGCGCACCGCCTCCGTGCGCAGGTGGTACCCGTCGCCGCGCGATTCCTGGCCGAACGGCGTGTTGATCATGAACGCGATTTCACCGCCCGCCACCATGTCGCCGATGTTCGGGTGCGCCTCGCTTATCTTGCGCACCACCTCGCACGGCACGTTGCCACCCGCGAGCACGCGCGCCGTGCCCTCGGTGGAGCAGATCTGGAACCCCAGGTAGCGCAGGATGCGCGCGAGCGAGAGGATGTTGCGCTTGTCGCGGTCGTTCACCGAGATGAACACCTTGCCGGACTCCGGCGTGGGCAGCTCGTAGCTAATCGCGAGCTGCGTCTTCGCGTACGCCTCAGGGTAGCTCTTCGCGATGCCCATGACCTCGCCCGTGGACTTCATCTCCGGCCCCAGCACCACGTCCGCGCCGGGGAAGCGGCCCCAGGGCATGACGGCCTCCTTCATGCAGAACCAGTCGAGGCGCCGGTCGTCGGCGGGCAGCGCCAGGTCCTGGATGCGCTCGCCCGCCATGATGCGCGCGGCACACTTCGCGAGCGGCACGCCCGTGGCCTTCGAGATGAACGGCACCGTGCGGCTCGCGCGCGGGTTCGCCTCGATCACGTAGACGGTGTCGCCCTGGATGGCGTACTGCACGTTCACCAGTCCGCGCACGGAGAGTGCGAGCGCGATGCGCTTGGTGGTCTCGCGCAGTCGGCGCACGAGCGCGTCCGAGAAGCTGAACGGCGGGATGCACGTCGCGGAGTCGCCGGAGTGGATGCCCGCTTCCTCGATGTGCTCCAGGATGCCGCCGATGTAGACCTCCTCGCCGTCGCAGAGCGCGTCGACGTCGCACTCGATGGCGCCCTCCAGGAAGCGGTCGAGGTAGACGGGGTAATCGGGCGAGATGCGCACAGCCTCGGCCATGTAGGTGCGCAGGTGCTCCTCGTCGTAGGCGATCGTCATGCCACGGCCGCCCAGCACGTAGCTCGGCCGCACGAGCAGCGGGAACCCGATTCGCGCCGCGACGCGCTCGGCCTCCTCGAAGCTCCGCGCCTCGCCCGCCGCCGGGTAGAGGATCCCCAGGTCGTCGAGGACGGCGCTGAACCGCTCGCGGTCCTCGGCCAGGTCGATTGCGTCGGGCTGGGTGCCCAGGATGGGCACGCCCGCCTGCTCGAGGGCGCGCGCGAGCTTGAGCGGCGTCTGCCCGCCGAGCGTGACGATCACGCCGTCCGGCCGCTCCACGTCCACGATGTCCATGACATCCTCGTAGGTGAGCGGCTCGAAGTACAGGCGGTCGCTCGTGTCGTAGTCGGTGGAGACGGTCTCGGGGTTGCAGTTGACCATGATGGTCTCGAACCCGCGCGCCTCGAGCGCGTAGCTCGCGTGCACGCAGCAGTAGTCGAACTCGATGCCCTGGCCGATGCGGTTGGGGCCGGCGCCCAAGATCATGACCTTCGGCTTGTCGGCGGGCGTCACCTCGCTCGCCGCCTCGGGCACGGCGCCGCCGGGCGTGCGCACGCGCGCCTCGTAGGTCTTGTAGTGGTACTCCGTGGTGCTCGCGAACTCGGCGGCGCACGTGTCGACCGTCTTCATGACGGGCAGCACCCCCAGGCCGTGGCGGTAGGCGCGCACGAACCGCTCGTCGCTGCCCGTGAGCTGCGCGATCTCCGCGTCGCTCGCCCCGTATTGCTTGAGGAGCAGCATGGCGTCGGCGTCGATGTCCTCCACGCGCAGGCCGCGGATGCACGCGCGCACGGCCACCATGTCGCGCAGGCGCTCCACGAACCACGGGTCGATGCCCGAGAGCTCGCGGACGCGCGCCGTATCCCAGCCGCGCCGCAGCGCCTCGACCACCGCGAAGATGCGGTCCTCGGTGGGCGTCGCCACGCGCTCGGCAAGCGCCTCGTCATCGAGGGCGGAAAGGTCTTCGCCGCCGGAGAGAAGCCCCGTGCGCCCGTCCTCGAGCGACCGCACCGCCTTGCCGAACGCCTCCTCGAACGTGCGGCCGATCGCCATGATCTCGCCCACGGCCTTCATGCGCGTGGAGAGCGTCGCGTCCGCACCCTTGAACTTCTCGAACGCGAAGCGCGGCACCTTGACCACGCAGTAGTCGATGGCCGGTTCGAAGCACGCGGGCGTGGCGCGCGTGATGTCGTTCACGATCTCGTCGAGCGTGTAGCCCACGGCCAGGCGCGCCGCGGCCTTCGCGATGGGGAAGCCCGTCGCTTTCGACGCGAGCGCCGAGGAGCGCGACACGCGCGGGTTCATCTCGATCACCACGAGGCGGCCGTTTTCGGGGTTCACCGCGAACTGCACGTTCGAACCGCCGGTCTCGACGCCGATCTTCTCCAGGATGGCGAGCGAGGCCACGCGCATGCGCTGGTACTCCAGGTCGGAGAGCGTCTGCGCGGGCGCCACGGTGATGGAGTCGCCCGTGTGCACGCCCATGGGGTCGAGGTTCTCGATGGAGCACACGATGATGCCATTGCCGGCGCGGTCGCGCATGACCTCCATCTCGTATTCCTTCCAGCCCTCGATGCTCTCCTCCACGAGCACCTCGTGCGCGGGACTCAGCTCGAGGCCCTGCCGGACGATCTCGGTGAGCTCGCGCTCGTCGTGCGCGATGCCACCGCCCGCGCCGCCCAGGGTGAAGCTCGGGCGCAGCACGCAGGGGTAGCCCACCTCGCCGGCGATGCGCAGCGCGTCCTCGATGGAGTAGGCGTACCCGGAGCGCGCCACCTCGAGGCCGATCTCGGTCATGGCCTCGTTGAAGAGCTTGCGGTCCTCGCCGCGCTCGATGGCCGCGAGGTCGCAGCCGATCATTTCCACGCCGTGACGCTCGAGCACGCCGCGCTTGGCGAGCTCCACCGCGGCGTTCAAGCCGGTCTGGCCGCCGAGCGTGGGCAGCAGCGCGTCGGGGTGCTCGCGCTCGATCACAGACTCGATGAACTCTGGGGTCACCGGCTCCACGTAGGTGCGGTCGGCCAAGCCGGGGTCGGTCATGATGGTGGCCGGGTTCGAGTTCACGAGGACGACCTCGTACCCCTCCTCCTTCAGCACCTTGCAGGCCTGCGCGCCGGAATAGTCGAACTCGCACGCCTGGCCGATGACGATGGGACCGGACCCGATGACGAGGATGCGCTTGATATCGGTACGCTTGGGCATGTGGCTGCTCCTTTTTTCAATTGATGCGCGCATTTCTGGTGGTGGAATTCAGATATGCACGATGAGACGATGGCTGACGGTGCTCGGAAGGCCTCCGAACCCCTGAATCTGGCGTCGCGACCCCCTTTTTCGGGCTGTTTTCGTCCGTTTTCGGACTTAAAAGCTCCGATTTGCCGCTTTCGGCCGCCGCCCATCGTGCATATCTGAATTCCATCACCAGAAATGCGCGATGGGAGGCGAAAAATGGGTCGCGGCGGGGCTTTCACCCCGTTCGACGCGTACGCGGTGGGCGTTCTCCCCTCGCGGACGGCTCCGCGGCGGGGTTCCGCCCCGTGCGGCGCTTGCCCGGCGGGACGCGTCCGCCCGTGCGGCGCTTACGCGGCGGCGAACTCCCAGCCCGCGAGGCGGTCGCGGGCGATGTTGATGTCGAGGTAATCGGGGTCGCCGTCCATGAGGCGCGTGAACGCGGTGAACAGGTAGTGCGCGTCGGTGGGGCCGGGCGAGGCCTCAGGGTGGTACTGCACCGAGAAGGCGGGGATGTCGAGGAACTGGATGCCCTCGGCGGTGCCGTCGTTCAGGTTCACGTGCGTGAGGCGGATGCGGCCGAAGCGCTCGTTCGCAACGACCGGCGCGATTCCGCGCTCCGCCCAGAAGCGCAGGTCAGCCGTCGCCACAGTGCCGTCCGCGCTCACCGGATGCTCCGACACGCCGCCAGAGAGCTCCGGGACGAGTTCGCCCAGGCTCGGGAACACCAGGTTGAAGCCGTGGTTCTGCGCCGTGATCTCCACGCGGTGCGTGATGAGGTTCATGACGGGGTGGTTGCCGCCGCGGTGACCGTACTTGAGCTTCTCCATGCGCGCACCCGCGGCGAGGCTCATCATCTGGTGCCCCAGGCAGATGCCGAACACCGGCATCTCCCCCAGCAGGGAGCGCACCTGCTCGTACGTCTTGGTCGCAGCCTCCGGGTCGCCCGGGCCGTTGGAGAGGAACACGCCGTCCGGCCGCCGCGCGAGCACGTCAGCCGCCGGGGTGTCCCACGGGACGACGGTAAGCTCGCAGCCGGCGCGGCGCAGGCCCTCGAGGATGCCGCGCTTCACGCCGCAGTCGTACACGACGACGCGGTGCCGGGCGGGTGCGGCCGGGGCTTCCGCGAACGCATGGCCCTGCGGCACGCGGCCGGGGTCGTAGGCGTGCGCTTCGCGGCAGCTCACGGTCTCGACGAGGTTCTGCCCCACCAGCTCGGGTGCAGCGTCGAGCTGGACGCGCAGCTCCGCGAGGTCGAGCACCTCGGTCGAGACGATGCCCTTCTGAGCGCCCGTCTCGCGCAGGTGCCGCACGAGCGCGCGCGTGTCCACGCCCTCGATGCCCACGATGCCGCGCTCGTCCAGGTACTCCGGCAGGCTCATGGTAGAGCGCCAGTTGGACGGCGTGCGGCAGAGGTCGCGCACCACGAGCGCGCGGAGCGGCGGCCGCACGTTGCCTGCGAGCTCGCCGGGTGCGCCGGACGCCACCTGCGTATCCGCCAGGTCGACGCCGTAGTTCCCGATCTGCGGGTACGTCATGGTGACGATCTGCCCCGCGTAGCTCGGGTCGGTGAGCACCTCGAAATACCCCTCGACCGAGGTGTTGAAGCACACCTCGCCCGTCGCGGTTCCCCGCGCGCCGCACGCACGGCCGAAGAACGCCGTGCCGTCGGCGAGCATGAGCACCGCAGGGGCTCCTTCGTGCTTGCTTGTTTGGGAAAGCATGCGCTGGGCGAGCTCGCTCAGCTGCGCGCGCGGTGCGGAGTGCGCCGCGCATCCTGGGTCGCACGCTGCGACCGCTGCATCGGTATGCGCCATCTTCGCTCCTTCCCGGCCTCTCAGAACCGGATTAAAGGTTTACAGGCTGTGCGTATTGTAGTCATTGCGCGCGGCCTTGTGTACGAAGATGGGTGATTTATTCAGTAATTGATTGCTATGAGTGCAAATTATTCAGTTTTGCGCCCGCCAACCCGCGCGGCCCGCGCAACCACCGCGCCGTGCCACCCCGCCAACGCAAAAAGGCCTCCTTCCGGACGATCCCGAAAGGAGGCCTCATTGTCTAGCCCCGCCGACTGTGCGCGAGCACCTCGGCGCGCTCGATCCCGGCGGGCGTCGCTTTGTAGCTGTTGCCCAGCTGCGCGCCCGACTCGCTATAGACCGGGGTGGAGGTGATCAAGCCCTCGCGCCGCAGGCGCGTGACGGCGCGGGCGAGCGACTGCGAGCAGCAGCCCATCCGCTTGGCGAGCTCGGCTTGGCTGAACCGCACCTCGCCCGCGCGCTTGGTCTCCCGCGCGATGAGCTCCAGCACGCGCTCGTGCACGAAGGCATGGCGCCCGTTGATGCGCGTGCTGATGCCCCTCAGCGAGGTCCCCATCCCGGCCTCGGACATGCGCTACTCACCCCGCTTCTTGCGCGTCACCACGCCGGCCGCGACGCACACGGCGCCGATGCCCGCTGCGGCCATCACGGCGGTCGGCATCATGTCGCTCGTCTGGATCAGGCCGTCGTCACTCGGGCCCGCCGGGGCAACCGGCTCAACGTAGGTGTTCGAGAACACCGGCAGCTCGGCCTTGCCGTTGTAGGTGAGGCTCGTCACCCAGAGGTAGCCCTCGCGGTTGTCCTCGACGGTCACGTCCACGGTGTAGACGGTCTCGTCGTAGGTCACGCCGTCCTTCTGGACGCCGGCGGTCGCCGGGTCGTCATCCTCGGGCAGCGCCTCGGCCACGGTGAACTGGTACTCGCCGGCCGTGTCGAAGGTCATGGCGTCGAAGACGAAGCCGCCGTCCGCCGCGTTCTTCACGGTCTGCAGCACGTTACCGTCGGCGTCGCGCAGCTCGAAGGAGAACTCACCCTCGGCGAGCGCGCGGCCGTCGAGCACCTTCGACCCGCCGACGTAGATCGACGCGTCCCGTGCCTCGTAGCTGTTGCTAATGACCACGTCAGTCACGGGGTCGCCGTTGGCGTCCGCGAACTCCCAGGTGACGGACAGCGTGCCGTCGCCCTCGTCCTTCACGTACGCCGTCGCGGTGTAGCGTGCCGCGTCGTACGTCACGCCGCCCTTGTGGCCATCGACCTCGTAGAAGGTGTAGGTGTAGTCACCAGGCGCGGTGAAGGTGATCGCGTCGAGCGCGATGCTGCCGTTGGCATCGTTCACGCCCTGCGAGACCTGCGTGCCGTCCTTGTCCACCATGACCACCTGGAACTCGCCCTCGTCCATCGTGCGGCCGGTGAGCTCCTTGGTGAGGGTCAGGCCGCCGTCAGCCGTGGGCGACGAGGTCTGCGGGTCGACGGAGTAGGTGTTCGTGAAGGTGAAGAGCGCACCCTGCGCCGGATCGGCCACCGCGGAGAGCGTACCGTCGCCGTTGTCGGTCACCGTGACCGTGAAGGTCTTGCCGGTCTCGGCGTCGTTCGCCACGCCCGCGACCTCACCCGTCTCCGCCACCGTGTAGGTGAAGGTCTTGGTGCGCTGCGCGGACTCGACGGCGGGCGCGTCCTCGGTGCCCTCGCCCTCGGCCTCGGCGGTCGCCGCAGCGGTCTGGCTGCCCGTGTCGCCGAAGACGTTCTCCATGGTGAAGGTGATGTCACCGAAGCTCACGTTGCCCGAGGCGTCGTTGGTCGCCGTGGTGGTGGCGGGCATCGGCGCGCCGTCCTCGCCGGTCAGCGTGAAGGTGTACTTGCCCGCGATGTCGGGCGCGTTGTTGCCGGACTCGACCTTGAGCTGCTTCGCACCGGCGATGGCGATGGTCTGCTGGCCCGTCTGACCCTCGCCGTAAGTGTTGCGGAACGTGAGGCCGTTCTCGGAACCCTGCGGGTAGCCCACGACGATCCCGAGCGTGCCGTCGCCGTTGTCGGTCACCGTGACGGTGATCTGGAAGCCCGCGGCATCGGTCGCTGCAACGCCCTCATCCAGGTTGGTGGTGTCCTCGGTCACGTCATAGGTGTAGGTGAAGGTGTTCTTGCCGTTCACGAGGCTCGGCGTCGCCAGGTTGTTGTCCACGTCCTTCATCATCTGGTCGATGCTGTAGTTGATGGCGCTGAACGTGATGGTTCCGTCCGCGGCGTTGGTGCCGGTGGCAACCACCGTGTCGCTCTGATCGGCAGCGTTCGTCACGTTGAAGGTGAACTCGCCGTCGACCATCGGGCGGTTGGTGAGCGTCTTGGTGGCCTTGATGCTCGCGGAGCCGTTGCCGCCCAGCTCACCCGTCGCCTTGTAGGTGTTGGTGAACGGGATCACCGCGGTCGGGTCCTCGTTCTCGTCGTTGTCGTAGACGTAGGTCTGGGTGTAGTCCGCGCCGTCGGTCACCGTGGTGGTCACCTTGATGCCGCCGTGGCCGTCGTCAGCCGTGGTGATGGTCACGGTGTAGACCGTGCCGTCGTAGTCGACGCCGGCATCCGCGCCCTTGACCTCCTGCACCGTGTAGGTGTAGGTGTCGTCGGCATCGTCCTGCGTGAACTTGGCCTCGGTCGCAGCGTCGATCATCATGACCTCGGCGTGCGACGCGTTGTCGTCATCGACCGTGGCACCCGCCTTCGTGGTGAAGGTCTCGCCGTCCATGTCGATGCCGAGCTTGTCGGCAGACGCCTGGTCGGCCGGCTTCACCGTGAAGCTGAACTCGCGCATGTCGGCGTTCTCGAAGATCTTGGCGATCTCGATGCCACCGGCCGCCGCGAAGTCGAGCTCGCTCGCGTACTGGTTGGTGAACACGTTATTGGCAACCGTCACGCCGGTGGTGTAGCCGCCCGCGTTGTTGTCCTCGACCGTCACCGTGATGGTGGCCTCGTTCGTGGAATACGTGATGCCCGGGTTATCACCCGCGACCTCGGCCACCTTATATACATAGGTGCCCGGCGTGTCGTAGGAGATCTTCCCGAACGAGAAGGTCGCCTGGTCGTTGCCCTCGGCGTCCTCACCGGTGGCCGCGTTGACCGTCACCTCGGTCTGGGCGGGCATGGGCTGCTGGTCAAGCTCGATGCCGGCCGTGTTGGAAACGGCCTCGATCTTGAAGGTGAAGCTGTCGCCGTCCCACGCCTTGCCCGTGAGCACCTTGGTGAGCTGCACGTCGGCGGTGCCGGTGTCGACATCCGTCGAACCCGCATCGTAGGTGTTGGTGAAGATGGCGTTGCCTTCGAACGTGCCGGTCTGCTCGTTGTACGGAGCCTCACCGCCCGTGGCCACACGCACGACCTCGATGAAGGTGCCGGGGTTCTGCTGATCCTGGGTCTGCTCGCTCGTCACCTTGGCGGTCACGTACTTGGTGGAACCGTCATAGGTCACGCCGTTCTTCGTCCAGCCGGTGCCGGCCTTCTGCTCGGCCGAAGCCGTGCCGTAGGTCACGTCCGGATACGCGGCGTTCGTCGCGTCGTCCGGAATCACCTCGGTGATAGCGTAGCGATAGGTGTAGCCCACGTTATCGCTCGTGAACGTCACGTTGTCGAAGATCACGTCGCCGCGAATGATGTTGCCCTTGTCGGGCGCGGCCGCAGGAGCCTTCTCGGCAACCTCGCCGTCCATCTTCCAATCCTCGGACTGGGCGTCGAAGTCGTCGTTCGACATCCAGCCGGCAAACGTCATGTGGAACATGAACTCGTTGTCGGACATGGCGGTGTCGCGGCCGGTCAGCACCTTGGCGGCGTTGAACGAAACGCCCACCTCGTTCGCCGAGTACTTGTTGGTGAACGTGATGCCCTGGTCGCCGGCGATGTCAGACCACTCGCCGGAGCCCGCGGTCGGGCGCGACGAGAACTTGCTGCTCGTCACCTCGAGGTTGCCGTTGCCATCGTCCTCAACGACCACGGTCAGGCGGTACTGCGTCTGGTCGTAGGTCACGCCCAGGATGCCCGAGCCGGGGTTCGAAGCGTTGGGGTTGGTCTCGGCGATGAGGTAGCGATAGGTACCGGGCTGCGTAAACGTGAACACGTCCTTCGCATCGGGCGCCACGTCGCCGCCGGGGTAACGCTCGTCGGTGAAGGTGAACTGAGCGGAGTTGTCGGTCACCTTGGAACCATCCGCCAGCGGCTCGATGGTATCGGTGGTCTTTTCGGGCATGGTCGCCTCGACCACGCCGGGATCCATCTGCGTTTCGCCGTCAGGGTTGGTGCCGCGGCCAGCCGTCATGGTGAAGGTGAAGGCGTCACCCTGCTCCCAGGTGCGGCCGTCGAGCACCTTGTTGCCCTGCAGCGCGAAGTGCGCCGCACGGAACATGACGGGCTGCACGTTGTAGGTGTTGTCGAAGGTCAGCGCATCGCTGCCCTCTGCCACCGTGGCCGTCAGGGTGCCGTCGCCGTTATCGTTCACGTTGACCGTCACGGTCTTGACGGACGTGTCGTAGGTGATGCCGTCCTTGGTCGGGTTGTCGGTGCTCACACCCTCGGGCAGCACCTCGCGCACGGTGAACTTGAACGTGCCCGCGTGCGTGAAGATGATGTCACCGAAGGAAGCCTGATGGTTCTTGCTCTCGGCGGTTACCGTGATGCCAGGCTCATCGGCCTTGCCCGCGTTCTCGGGCAGAGCGATCCAGCCGTTATCAACGGCCTGCTTCGTCGGCTCGTCCGTGGTGTCAGCCGCGAGCGTGAAGCCGAAGCTATCGTCCGGCGTCCAGGGGTCGCCCAGGTTGCTCGTGTAGCTCTTGGTCACGGTGAGGTTGCCGTCGGCATCGCCGTCGAGCGAGCCAGACGCCTTGTATACGTTGGTGAACGCGGCAGCGTTGTCCACAGCCTGGTCGGCATCGGTAGCGGCATCGGAGTTGTCGTACACGACCGACTTGACCTCGAAGGAACCATCGTAATCATCGTCGGCGATGGTCACCGTCACGTTCGTCACGTGTTCGTCGTAGGTCACGCCGCCCAAAGTCCCCTTGGTCTCCGTGACCGTGTACTTGTAATCGCCAGCAGCCTCATAGGTGATGCCACTGAACACTGCGGTCTTGGGATCGCTCTTATCGGTGATGGTCACCTTGTTGCCGTCGCCCTCGGGCATGGGGGCGCCATCAACCGCCTCGAGGACGAACTCGAAGCTGTCGCCCTCCAGCCAATCACGGCCGGTCAGCGTCTTCTGGACGTTGATGCCATTGTCGGTGCCCGTGGTGATGGAACCAGCCTTGTAGCTGTTGGTGAAGGTCGGGTTGTTGGTTTCCTCGCCATCCAGCTCGGTAGTGGCCTCAAGCTGACCGCTGACCTGATCGTCCGTCACCGTGACCGTGATGGTCTGGGCGTTATCGTCGCCAGAAGCATAGGTCCAGCCAGCGGCATCCGTCGTGGTGTTCTCGACAACCTGGAATGTATAGGTGCCAGCCTTCGTGAAGGTCAGCTCGCCGAACTCGACGGTCTGCTTCGCCTCGTCGCCCGTCTTGTCTTTCAGGCCAGAGGTGGATTTGGTGATGCCATGCTCGTCGATGCCCGTCACAGCAGTTGCATCGCCTTCGATGAGCGTCAGGGTGAACTCGAAGTCGGAGAGCGCGGGCGCGCCCGTGACCTCCTTGGTCACCTTGAGCTGATCCTCGCCGCGCAGCGTCACGCTATGGGCATGGTAGCTGTTGGTGAACAGCGGGTCGTTGCCGTCAACCGTAGCCTCGAGCTGACCCTTGCCGTTGTCGGTGACCGTCACCGTGATCTGGTGGGTTGTCTTGTCGTAGGTCCAGCCGTTGGGCTCCTCGACCTTGGCGTTGTCCTCCGTCACGTCGAACACGTACACGCCCGGCTTGGTGAGCTTGATCGTGCCGAAGTCGGCGGCCTTGGTGTCACCAGCCTCAAAGTCGTCCTTGATGGTCACGGAGAGCTTGCCCTCGGTCAGGCCCTCAATACCGGCGGCTTTGCCCGCGGCCATGTCGGCCGCGGCGGCCTTCTCCGCACTCGCGTCGGCATTGAAGGTCGCGCTGAAGGTGAAGTTCGCCGAGTTCGGCGCGCCCTCGACCTTCTTCTGAACACCGATGCCCGACTCGGCATCCTGGGTCAGCTCGACAGGCGTCGTCGTGTAAGCGTTGGTGAACGCGGCAGCGTCTTCCACCTGCTTGTCGGTATCGGTGTTCGCGCCGTCGTTGTCGTAGGTCAGCTTAGCGACGAGCTGGCCCTCGCCGTTGTCGGTCACCGTGACGGTCACGAATGCCGCGTGCTCGTCGTAGGTCCAACCATTACGATTGACGCCATCGTTGAAGTCAGCTGCGCCAACCTCGGTGATCTTGAACTGGTACTCGCCCGTGGCGCTGAACTTGATGGCGCCGAAGGCGGCCGTCTTGGTGTCGCCGTCAGCGAAGTCCTCGGTGATGGAGGTCTGGCCGTCGAAGTCACTCTCAACAGCCTTGACGTTGTCCCACTTCTCGTCGTCCTTGTCGACCGGCTCGATCTTGAACTGGAAGTCCGTGGTGGAGGCAGCGCCCGTCACGGTCTTTCGAACCGTGATCTGCTGCTCGGCGTCCTCGCCGCCCACGACCACCGGATCGGCCGCATAGCGGTTAGTAATCTCAACCGGGCTGCCATCCACCTTGGCGATGTAGAGCTTGCCGTCGTACTTACCCTCGGCGTTGCGATCGGTTACCTCAACGGTCACCGTGCGCTCGCTCGTGTCAAACGCCCAGCCTGCATCCGCGTCAGGCGCGTTCTCCTGCACCGTGAAGGTGTAGGTGCCCGGCTTGGTGAAGGCCAAATCGCCGAACGTGAGCCTCTGGGACTCACCGGCCTTGATGGTGTCCGTCGTGTTGACAGTCATCGTGCCGTCCGGACCCAGACCCTTCACGTAACCTGCCATGCCAGTGCTGCTGTCAGCGAGCTTGAGCGTGAAGGTGTAGTCGGTCGCGGAATCCGCGCCCTCAACATACTTGGTCACCTGGATCTGATAATCGGCGTCCTCTCCCACCGTGGCAGGCGTCGGGTTGTATTCGTTGACGAAGCCGAAGGTCGGCGCGGTGTAGCCGTCGGCATCGGAGTCCGCCTTGTCAACGATGACTTCGTCCGCGGGCTCGCCCTGGGCGTTCTGGATCTTCGTCACCGTGGTGAGCGTGTGCATGGTGCCGTTGCCGTTGTCCACGACCTCGATGTCCACGCGATACTGGGTCTGGTCATAGGTCACCTGCGGGGCGCCGCTCTCGGTGACCTCGTCCACGATGTAGCTGTAGGTCTTGCCCGCATCGGTCTCGTCGAAGGTCACGCCCTGGAGCTTGTCCATGGTGATGGTCTGACCGGATGCAGCCGCCGTGTTCTTAAAGCTCGTATCGACCTCAGTCAGCTTCTCGTTGGCATCATCGGCAGTGGTCTTTCCGCTGTCATTTGCCACGCCCGTAATGGAGAACGCGAACTCGTCAGCATCCATCGGGCGGTTGGTGAGCTGCTTGGTCACCTTGATGCCGCCCTTGCCCTCGGCGCCGTAGTCCATGGACGCCTCGTAGGTGTTCTTGAAGTACGCGCCTTCGATCTCGCCTGCGTGCTTGTCATTGCGATAGGTAACCTTAGCCTGGAGCGTTCCATCGTGGCTGTCCGTCACGTTGACCGTCACGGTGCAGATGTTGGTGTCGTAGGTCATGCCGGCACCGTTGGCGGTCTCGATGTAGTCACCCTGACCGTCAGACGCGACCTCGTCCACGGTGAACGTGTACTCGCCCGTCTTGGCGAACGCCATGTCCTTGAAGAAGAAGTCAGCAGATCCGCCCTGCATGTCGGCCTTGGTAACCTGGACGACCTCCGCATCGGGCAGAATGCTCTTCGCGTTATCGTTCGTCGCCGTCAGCTGGAAGTAGAACGTCTCGTCGTCATGCATCTCGCGACCGGTAAGGGTCTTGGTGCCGTGGATGGCGGTATCGCCCTTGAGCTCGGCGTCGGCCGGGTCGTACTCGTTGTTGAACGCGAGGCCGGCAGGCGTGTCATACGGAGACAGCACGGTGGCGACCAGATGGGTCTCCTCCTCGGGAGTCCCCTCGCCCGTAGTGACCTCCTCGACCTCCACCTGAACGATGCGCTCGGTTTTGTCGTAGGTCATGCCCTGCTCGTCGCCGGCGATCTCGGTCACCTTGTACTCGAAGGTCTTGCCAACATCGTTGCCGTCATAGTTGATGGTACCGAAGGTGAAGTCATGGCCGGTGTTGGTCACCTGCTTGGTCGTGGTTCCCTCGGCAACGTCCGCGGGCATCGGGACGTCTGTTGCGTCAACCGTGTAGTTCACGGAGCTACCGCCCTTGGTCTCGTAGCCACCAAGCGCCTCGAGCTGGAAGGTGAACTTACCGTAGTCGATGCCGTTGCCGCCCGTAGTGTCGTTGTAGACCTTCGTGCCGTCGATGTTGGTGGGAGCGGAGTTCACGTCATACGTATTCGTGAACGTGGCGGTGCTGCCCTCAACCGGCACCGGGTCGGCGCCGGCCCCCATCGTGCCCTCATCGTTCTGGGTCTGCTGCAGCTCGACCTTGGAGACCACGAGCTTACCGTTACCGTCATCGGTCACCGTGACCACCACGCGGTAAATCGCCGCGGAGTAGTCGATGCCGTTGATCGGATCGGTGTCGTTGTCCTCAGTGATGTTGTAGCGATACTCGCCGGGTGCGGTGAACGTGATGTCTCCGAAGGAAGCCTTGTAATCCTCGGTCTGGCTGTTCACCGTGATGGTTGTGTCGGCAGGTTCGGGCGTGGTAATACCGTTCCCGGCCGTATTGCCCAGCCCATCGATATCAAACGTGAACTCGTCGCTGTCGCGCCAGTCGCGGCCCTTGAGCACCTTCTCCACGCTGAGTGTGGTGTTCGTGCTGAGGTTCACGTCGGCGGCGCGATACACGTTGTCGAACGTCAGGGAGACCTGCGTAGCGGACTCGATGGTACCGGTCACGATGCCGTCGGTGGTGTTGTCGTTCTGAACGCCATCCTGCGCCGTGGCATCCTTCACAGTCCAGCCGTTGTCGCCGACGCCCTTCTCGGTCACCGTGAACTCGGTGCCAACGGGCAGGCTGTCGATGCGAACCGTCGTGCCGCCCTTAACCTCCAGCGTCGCCTTGCCTTCGTTGAACGTCACATTGCCGTCAGCCTTGTCACCGACGTAGTAGTTATAGGTGCCGGAAAGCGGCTCGGTCTTACCCTCCTCATCGGAAGGCACGCTTGCCGTGATTTCGAACGTGAACGTGTTCTTTTCCGTATTCTGCTTGGTCTCGTCGGACGCGTTGCCCCAGTCGACCGTCTTCTTGATCTCGAGCGAACCGGGCATCTCGTAGTAGAGCTTGCCGTTGTTGCCGAGCGCCTGGGTGACCTCGTCGGTGTCGCTCCACGACGGGTTGAGCACGTTGGCCGCGGTCTTCGTTTCGTTCGAGTCCTTCCCGTCGGTCAGCGTTGCGGGACGGTCGGTGCGCTGGGTACCGGCGGGAATGTAGTAGGCACCGTCCCAACCATCCTCTTTCTGCATCGCGTTCCACTCAGCGGTGCCGCGCTGAATGGCGACGCCCGTGGAGCGCTCCTCGCCCGTGCCCTCGCTGGTCTGCACCCAGTAGGTGTCCTTCCAGTAGAGGGTGTTGTAATTACCGATGTTCCACTGAGTCGCCTCGGTGTTGCAGCCCTCGTCGACGTAGAGCGTGGTGTTCTGCGTGTAGTAGTAGAACTTGTTGCCCGCGTTGGGCTCGAAGGTCGCCGTCGTGAGACCGTCGGCTGCGCCGGCCGTGAAGTTGTTGGAATAGAAGTCGATGGTCTTGCCATCCGCGGACTTCTGGGAAGCCACGATAGCCGCGTACTCGTCGCTCGACGGTTTGTTAAGCGCCTCCTTGGCCTCAGCCTTCAGGCTCACGCCGTAGAACAGACGCACAGGATATGCCTGGGACACCGTCATGTCACCGGTGTCGGTATCAACGTTGTAGTTGCGCAGCGGGATAAGGGATGCAGGAAGGGTAACGGTGATGGTGTCGCCCGTGGCAAGGTCATCGCTGCGGGTAACCGTCACCGTAAGGTCGGCAAGATTCGCCGAACCGTACACAGCGTTGCCGTCAACCGTACCGGTGAAGTGATAGGTGTCGACGTTGCCGTTCGTCTCTTTGCTGTCACTTGTATAGATCTCGTCGCCATAGGCAAGCTGAATCTGGTCTTTACCGACGCCGGTGCCCGTCACCTGCATGTAGGAGCCGAGCTGATCGGTGAAGGTGAGATTACCCGGGGCGAGGTTGCCCTCGAGGGAGTTGTCAACGATCGGCGAACCAGAACCAACGTTCTCGGTGATGGAGGACGTGATGTCCTCGAAGACCTGATCGAGCTGTTCGGAATCTGTCGCAGCGAAGTAGTAATCGGGATTCGGCTCACCCTGGGCACCCGTCGTACGGTCGCCAAGCATGAGATCACCAAAGTCATCTGTCTGCTCGTAGTTCGGCTCATCCCAAGGGAACCACGAAGTATTCTCCGCGCACTGAGCATCTCTATAGTTGCTCGAAACAGCGTTCATGTATTTGTTGAAATTGCCGCTCGTGTCGCTCGGATCGGCATCCTGGAACACGCCGATACTATAAATCAGCGTGCCGTCTTGTTTCATGTCGTATGCATAGTTAATAGCTTCGGCGGCAACGGAACCGCTCCATTCGCTATATCCGGGTTCACCATCAGTGAAGAAGATAACGACCTTCTGCGCGTTGGCGCGGGCGCCGGTCAGTCCCTCTCCGCCATCCAACACACGCTTCGCATGACTCATACCGTAGTTCGCATAGGTAGAGCCAGCCGGCTCAAGCCTATCGATGGTATTTTTGAGCGTTGCAGCGTTATCGGTCGTGTATGGCGCAAGGTCAGACACGACCTGGGAATTGTTGTATCCGTCCCCATCTTTGTTGTTGCCGATGTTGTCACGGCTACCGCTGGCGAACTTCACCAGCGAGATGCGGTGCTGATTATTGGGATCTGTGATGCCATCGTTCATTTCGGCGACGGAATCAACAAATGCGTCCGCCGCGTTCTGCAGCGCATCAATCTTGCTGATGTTCTGACCGTGCCCGCGCGAGTAGAACTGAATGTGATCGGGATCGTTGTCCGCAGGCGAGGTCTTCGGCTCTACGTAGGTATATTGCGGATTCCAACCGCTTCCGCCGCTGCGGTACCGCCAGCCTTCCGGATCAGAATCCCACCGACCCGGCTCGAAATACTCAACCTGCTGCCAGGCTCCATCCACCTTGACGTAATAGGTTCCGCGATGGTTGCTCGGATAGGCCTCGGTATAGGTGTAGGTCGTGCCCATGCTTTGGGACATCGACCCGGACACGTCCAGCACCAGCACGATGTCGAGCGGCTTCGTCGAAACCGTCGTCGACTTGAGGTTGGACGTCGAGGACAGCGCCGAAAGGCTCACGATAAAGTCGGAGTCGCCCTTCGTGATGGACTGCCCGCTCAGACCTTCGTTGTCGTCGTTCTTGAACGTGTACGTGTCATCGAACACGCTCTTGTCGGTCCAGATGCGACCGACGTTCTGCGTTGACGGCTGATCATCGGGACGCGTGTACTGCGTCCAGCTATTCGTCGTATCCGGGTCGACCACCGTCTTGCCCGTGACGCCCGCGGCTCGCGCGACGCCTATGAACGACGCCACCGACACCACGACGAACAGCACGGCTGCGAGGGCTGCAGCCACTATCGCCCTAGAGCGCCCCCCCCCCGCGGGGTTTCTTGTGGGTTCCTGCCATCAACATAACCTTCCCATCCCTTACCGACACGCGAACTACCATTACGCTGCATTTGCGCATATCTATCCCTACGCTACATGAGGATAGACATGCCTACTCTAATCCGCATTGCAAGGTCTGTAAACGAAAAATCGGCGGCTGACCTGCAGATATTTCATCAATACCCCCCACATCATTTGACGCTATGAGCCCATTTGTCTGCAGGGATGCCGTATGTTGGTCGCCGTGTGACATTTTGGTAGATTTGCGCTGCTCACCGCCTGAAAACGCACCCCGCCGGGCAGGGCGCAAAAAGCCCCGGGCGCGCTCGCCATCGAGCTGCACCCGGGGCTGTGGGAGGAAGGTCGCATCACCCGGCGCCACGCGGCTGTGCTCCGCGGCGGCCTTACACCATCCGGCGCACCGCACCCGCGCGCCGCGTGCTTACTTCGCCGTATCGCCGCGCTTCGCGCCCTTGCGGCTGAACACCTCTTTGAGCTGCGGCCCCGCCACCTGGATCATGATCACCACGATGAGGATGACGCCCTTGATGGTGTCCTGGATGAGCGCGTCCATCTTGAGGGCGATGATGATCTTGTCGATGACGTCGTAGGACAGCGCGCCGAACAGCACGCCGATCATGCGGCCGCGCCCGCCGCTCATGCTGATGCCGCCGAGCACCACGGAGGCGATGGCGTACATCTCGTAGCTCGAGCCGGTGGTGGCCGGGTCGGCGGAGGCATTCATCGCCACCCACAGAAATGCCGCGAGGCCAACGAGCGCGCCCGCGATGGTGAACACGAGCGTCTTCATGAGCGGCACGGAGATGCCCGCGAGGTGCGCCGCTTTGGCGTTCGAGCCCACCGCGTAGATCTTCTTGCCGAACTTCGTCGACGTGCAGATGTAGACGAACAGCGCCACCATGAGCACCATGACGATGCCGACGATGGGCACGCCCGCGATGCGCGCGTTGCCGAAGGTGTAGAGCGCGTCGTAGGCGCCGAGCTCGTTGGACATGCGGTACACGGAGCTGCCGTTGCCGATGAGGTCGCCGGGCAGGTGCTGGCAGGCGTACTGCGCCACGGAACGGTAGATGAGCATGGTCGCGAGCGTCACGATGAACGCCGGCATCTGCACCACGCCCACGAGGAAGCCGTTCACCAGCCCGCAGAGCGCGCCGAACGCGAGCGCGAACAGCAGCGTGAGCGGGATGGACCCCGTCATGTTGAACACCACGACCGAGAAGCCGGCCACGAGCGCGAGCATCGAGCCTACGGAGAGGTCGATCTCGCCGGTGAGGCACACGATGCCCATGCCGATGGCGATGGTGCCGATCACCGCGCTGTGGCGCAGGACGTTCATGCCCGCGTTGAGCGTGAGGCCGTTGTTCGCGACGGCGTACACCACCAGGATGGCCAGAAACACCAGCACGAAGCTGTACCGCTTCACGAAGCCGAACACGCTCGCCAGCCCCGTCGATTTCGCCTTTGCCTGCTCATTCACGATGGATGCACCTCACTCATTCATCCCGACCGGCTGGCCGTCGCCCGCCGGCAGGTCGTCGCTCACGGAGTTCGTCGAGTACAGCATGACGGTCTGCTCGTCAATCTCGTCATGTTCCAGGCGCTTCACGATGCGCCCTTCATACAGCACGTAGCACACGTCGGCGACCTCGCGCAGCTCGGGGATCTCGAGCGTGTTGATGATCACCGTCTTGCCGTCGCGCGCCAGGTCGAGGATCAGGTGGTAGATCTCGGCCTTCGCGCCCACGTCGATGCCCTGCGTGGGGTTGTCGAGCAGCAGCAGCTCGGCATCGGTGTTGAGCCAGCGCGCCATGAAGACCTTCTGCTGGTTGCCGCCGGACAGCGACAGCACGCTCTCGGCGCTGGAGTTCGCCTTGATGCTCAGCAGCTTCTGGTAGTGCTCGAAGCGCTCCTGCTCGCGGCGCTTGTTGATGATGGGCTGCGTCGCCGAGAGCACCTGCTCGGAGAGGTACATGTTCTCGAGGAGCGACATGTCCGGCACCACCGAGTTCTCCTTGCGGTCGGACGGCAGCATGGCGATGCCCGCCTTCATGGCCTCGTGGATCGAGCCGCCGGAGAGCTGCTTACCCATCATCGTTGCCGTGCCGCCGGTGGGGTGGCCGATGCCGAACAGGCACTGCATGAGCTCCGTGCTGCCGCAACCCATGAGGCCCGTGAGGCCGATGACCTGCCCGCGCGACACCTTGAGGGAGATGTCCGAGAACCCCGGGCCGGAATAGTGGTCGAGCTCAAGCACGGTCTCGCCCGCCGGACGCGGCTCCCAGGCCCCGCGCTCCGAGATGGCCGCGCCCACCATCATGCCCGTGACCTCGCGCGGCGTGGTGTCGGCGATCTTGCCCTCGCCCACGAACGAGCCGTTGCGGAGCACCGTGTAGGTGTCGCACAGCTCGAAGATCTCGGGCATCTTGTGCGAGATGAAGATGAAGGACGTGCCCTGGTCGCGCAGGCTGCGCACGATCTGGAAGAGGTGCTCCACCTCGGCCGTGTTGAGGGCGGTGGTGGGCTCGTCCAGGATGAGCAGCTTCGCATTGAAGAAGAGCGCGCGGCTGATCTCCAGGAGCTGCTTCTGGCTCTGCTTGAGGTCCGCGACGAGGGCCGTGGGGTCGATGTCCACGCCCAGCCGCTCGAAGAGCTCGCGCGCCTTCTCGATCATGCTGCGCTTCTTGAGCGAGAAGACCGGGCCGGTCTCCTCCTGCCCCAGGAAGATGTTCTCGTAGGCCAGCAGGTCATTGAAGAGGTTGAGCTCCTGGTGCACGAAGGCGATGCCGGCCTTCTCGACCGCCTTGATCGAGGCGCCGGTGATGTCCGCCCCGTCGAAGGTGACGGTGCCGGCGTCGGCGGTGTACGAGCCGGTGAGGATGTTCATGAGCGTCGACTTGCCCGCGCCGTTCTCGCCCAAGAGGGCGTGGATCTCGCCGCGCGCGACGTGCAGGTCGACGCCGTTCAAGACGGTGACGCCGCTGAACGCCTTGCGGATGCCGCTCATCTCAAGCAGATCCATAGCGCTCCTTCCCAATGCGATCTGTCCCCTTGTCGAATGGGTTGGTTGGGGACGTGTTCCTTTCAACCCATTTTCGGCGTCCCGCAGGTCACGCCCCGGCCGCCGCCCCTCCATATGCGCTCGCCGAAAGCAGCACCACTTCGGCGGACGCATACCAAACGGCGGCGCGACCCGCATCCGCCTCCCGGCCGAAGCCGCAGGGGGGCGAACGCGGATCCGCGCCGCGACGGGGTGCCCGCCCGCGTGCTGCTGGGGGCGGGCACCGGGATGCCTCTTACTCGAAGCCGACGTAATCGTCGACGTTCTCGGCCGTGACGTTCTCGCAGGCGATGACGTGGTCCTGCGGGACCTCCTTGCCGTCGAGGTGATCCACCATGTCCTGAATGGCGGTCTGGATCATGGACGGCGAGTAGGTGACGGACATGACGCCGCCGAGGTTCTCGGTGATGTCCTGGTAGCTGTTGCCACGAATGACCTCGTAGTACTCGTTCAGGCCGCCGCAGCCGGTGATGTAGGGCTTGGTCTCGTAGAAGACCTCCTTGGTGGCGTCGGTGATGCCGCCGCCGTTGAGGGCCTCGAGGATGCCCATGGCGAGCTCGTCGTCCTCGGCATACCACCACTTGATCTGCGCGTTGGCCTCGTCACCCAGCAGCGACTCGAACGCGGCCTTCGTGTCGGAGCGGCTCCAGTTCATGGCGCCGGACTTCTTGATGGCGGCGTCGATCTGCTCCTGCGTCCACTTCTTGTCCTCGGGCACGGTGGCGCCGTCGAACTCGAGGTTGCCGAGCAGGTAGTCGGTGAAGCCGTTGTCGCGCAGGGTGGTCACGGAGGAGGTGTCGCCCTGGTAGATGTACACGGCGTCGCCCGGGTTCATGCCGTTCTCCACGAAGTAGGCCGCGGAGCCGGCACCGATGCCGGAGTTGTCGCCCTTGACGTTGGCGACGGCGGAATCCTGGACGGCCTCGATGATGCGGTCGAACGCCACGTAGGGCACGCCCGCGTCCACGATCTGCTGGATGGCGGACTGGACGGTGTCATCGAGCGGCTGGATGACGATGCCCGCGACGTTGGAGAGGTCGCCGGCGAGGATGTCCTCGACCTGGGCGATCTGATCCGCGGCGGCGCCGGCGGTCTGGAGCTCGGCGGTGTAGGCGCCGGCATCGTTGATCTCGTCGACCTTCTCCTGCGCGAACACGCCCACCTGGCCGGTCCAGCCGTGGTCCGGCGAGGCCGTCAGCACGTAGATGTGGCCACCGGTGGCGGCAGCGGCGGAACCGGCGCCCGAGCCCTCGGCGGTCTCGCCGCCGGAGCAGCCGGCGAGCGCGGCGACCAGCGCGGTCGCGCCCGTACCTACCACGAACGAACGACGGGTGATGTTGCTCATAATGCGTTCCTTCCTTCCCTGTTTGGCCGCATTACCTTCGACTCGCCTGCCTTTTCCACAGACGAGGCTGAGTCCTAGATGACGAACTGGTCCATGTAGCGCTTCGAGAGTTCGACCGCCTGCACCAGGCGCTCGCGGGTGCCGTCCTCGAAGAAGCGGTCCTCGATCTCCAGGCAGCAGTCGCCGTTGTAGCCCACCATGGTGAGCTGCGACACGAAGTCGCTCCAGTCGACGTCGCCGTACCCCGGGATCTTCGGGTCCATGATGTCGAGCGGGTAGGCCATGGTGCCGCGGCGCGCGAGCTCCTCGGGCTTGAACTTGATGTCCTTGAAGTGCACGTGGTAGATGCGGTCGGCGAACTCGCGGATGGCCGCGCCGCAGTCGATCTGCTGCCACACGAAGTGGCTCGGGTCGAGGGCGAGCCCCAGGTTCTTGCTCGGCAGCACCTCGAAGACGCGCTCCCAGTTGGCGGGCGTGGTCATGATGTTCTGGCCGCCCGGCCAGTTGGACGCGTCGAAGAGCATCGGGCAGTTCTCGATGCACACGAGGATGCCCTCCTGCTCGGCCACGTCGAGGATGGGGCCCCACACGCCGGGCAGGATCTCGAGGTTCTCCTCGAAGGTCTTGTCCGTCACGCGCCCGATGAACGTCGTGACCTTCGGCACGCCGAGCTTCGCGGCGGCGCGGATGGTGGTGACGAGGTGGTCGTTGAACACCTTGCGGCGCTCGGGGTCGGGGTCGAGGTTGTTGGGGTAGTACGCGAGCGCGCAGATGTCGATGCCCTTCTCGCGGGCGTAGTCGAGGATGTGCTGCGCGTAGGCGTCGTCCTCGATCACCCGCTCGGTCTCGATGTGCGTCACGCCGGCGTACTTGCGCTCCGCCTTGCCCTTCGGCCAGCAGGCGACCTCCACGCACTCGAGCCCGAGGCGCGCGACGTCATCCATCATCTCCTCATACGTCCAGCCGTCGAAGAGCGAGGTGATGAATCCCATCCTCATAGCGCGTTCTCCTTCCATGTAAAATTACCCCAGGGGTTTTTTGACATTGCCCCGGTGCTAGCCGATCTCGATGGTCTTACCGGTCTTGCTCGACTCGATGCTCGCGAACACGGCGCGCATGGCGGGCAGCACGCTCGACGCGGGGATCGCAGACTCGGTGCCGTCCTCGAGGCAGGCGACGAAGGCGTCGATGATGCCCGAGGCGGTCTGGTTGTCATTCGTCTGGATGGCCTCCACGTCGTAGAGCTCGCGCTCGCCGTCGCGGCGGTCGATGACGATGGAATGCGCCGGGTCGTCGTAGATGCGCATGACGCCCTCGGTGCCGTAGATGACGGTGGAGTTGTCCTCCGGGCCGTAGTACGTCCAGCTCGCGGTCATGGTTCCCACCGCGCCGCCGCTCATCCGGTAGATGCAGACGGCGTTGTCGTCCACGCCCACGAGGTTGCCCTCCGGGTCGCGCTTGTCGAGCGTGGTGACGTGCGCCGTGGTGGAAACGACCGTCTGGCCGATGAGCCACTGGATGAGGTCGGTCTTGTGCACGCCCAGGTCCGCCATGGCGCCCATCGCCGCGCGCTTGGGGTCGAAGAACCAGCTACCGGTGCCCGGGTCGACGCTCCAGGTCTCCGGGCCGCCGTGGCCGAAGGTGGTGCGGAACGTGAGCACCCGGCCGATGCGCCCGGCGTCGAGGAGCTCCTTGGCGCGGATGTGCGCCTTCGCGAAACGCTGGTTCTGGTCGATCATGAGCTGCTTGCCCGCGCCGTCCGCGGCGGCGACCATCTGCTCGCATTCCTCGAGCGTGATGGCCATGGGCTTCTCGCAGAGCACGTGCTTGCCCGCCTGGAGCGCCTTGATGGTGGTCTCGGCGTGCGTGGCGTTCGACGTGCAGACGCTCACGGCGTCGATGTCCGGCGCGGCGAGGAGCTCGTCGAGCGTCTCGTACGCCGTGGCGCCGTAGCGCTCGGCCAGCTCGCGGGCGCGCTCGAGGTTCACGTCGTAGAGGGCGACGATCTGCGCATGAGGGTTCGCCTCGTACTCCGGGAGATGCCGTACCTGCGAGATCTTTCCGCATCCGATGACGCCGACGCGAACCATGGTGCTCCCTTCCGCCGATGCGGCGCATGTCCGCATGCTTCCGCTTCCTCGAAGCGCCCGGACGTCGTTGAATCAACGAGCGGGCGCCGAATATACCCCGAGGCTCGATACTGGTGTGAAATTTCTTTCATTCCATATCGACATTTCTTTCATTTCCGATGATACCGGGGCGGTACGCACCTGCTGTTTTTTCAATCCGCGAACGGTAATAATGCGGTGCTCAACGGCGGGAATATATCGGTAAGCGTTGTGTTTGAAATTTTTTCATTCCGCTGACGGAAAATCGGGGGCGCGGCAGGCACGCACGCCTAGAATGAAAGGGGCGTCGTGGCAGGTGTGCACGCGGGCGAAACCCTCGCGCCGCAGCCGCGCACGGCCCGCGCCGACCCTCAGGCTCCCGGCTCGCACCCCGCGGGCGCACATATATATGTAAGGAGAGCTCATGGCGAAGAAGATGACCATCGACCTCGTCGCGCAGCGCGCGGGCGTCTCCCCCGCGACCGTCTCGCGCGTCATCAACCACCCGGAGCTCGTGAGCGCCAAGACTCTCGCGCGCGTGAACGCCTGCATCCGCGAGCTCGGGTACGCGAGCCTCGTCGACCGCTACGGCGCCGTGCGGCCGCCCGAGGAGCGCGGCCCCATCGTGGTGAACATCCCGTGGCTCGACAACCCCTTCTACAGCGAGATCGTCCACGGCGTGCGCGATTCCGCGCGCACCGCGGGCTACGACGTCCTCATCTCGTGGGACACCCCGCGCCAGAGCACCGTCGAGGCGTATTGCGCGAGCCTGCGGCGGAGCAACGCGAGCGGCCTCATCACCCTGTGCTCGCTCTCGACCGAGACCATCGAGCGCATCGACGCGACGCTGCCAACCATCCAGTGCGCCGAGAACAACCCCGAGACCGACGTGCCCTACGTGACAATCGACGACCGCTCCGCCGCGCGCGCCGCCGTCGAGCACCTCATCGCGTGCGGGTGCCGGCGGCTCGCCATCGTGAGCGGCCCCGAGTCGTACAAGTACGCCCGCGGGCGCATGGAGGGCTTCCTCTCGGTGGCGCGGGAGCATGGCATCGACCTCGACCCGAGCTGGATCCTGCAGGTGCCCGACAACAACTACGAGCTCGCGTGCGCGGCGGCGTGCCACATGCTCGAATCCGAGAACGCCCCCGACGGCGTGTTCGCCTGCTCGGACACGTACGGGGCGGCCGTGATCCGCGCGGCGCGGCGGGCGGGGCTCTCCGTGCCCGACGACCTCATGGTGGTGGGGTTCGACAACATCGACATCGCGACCATGACAACCCCGACGCTCACGACGGTGAACCAGCCGCGCTACCGCATGGGATATTCAGCCTGCAACCTGCTGCTCGAGCGCATGCGCGGCGGCACGCCCCGCTCGATGACGCTCGAGACCGAGCTCATCGTGCGCGAATCCACCACGCGGCGGTAGGGCTAGGGCGCGGCGGGCGGCGGGTGCGCAGCCGGGACGGGTGCCCGGGCTTGTCGCGCCCTGCCCCGCGCCCCAGCCCGACGTGCGGTCCGTGCGGGCATTGTGGCGAAATAGGAAACTGCGCGGTGCGCGGGCGCTGTCACGACCGGTGCGTACTATGCTGGTAGCGCACGCTGGTCCATAAGTCCGCGATGAAAGAAGGAAATCATGACAAACGAGACCGCTAGCACCGCTCTGCCACTCTATCAGCGCGAGGGGGCGTATATCCCGCGCGTCGCCGCCGTGCACGACCTGTGCGGCTACGGCAAATGCTCGCTCGGCATCGCCATCCCGGTGCTCTCCGCCGCCGGCTGCGACGTCTGCCCCGTCCCGACGGGCATCTTCTCGAGCCACACCGCGTTCCCCGGCTGGTACATGCACGACACGACCGAGATCCTCACCGACTACCTCGCCGCCTGGCAGAAGATCGGCGTCCAGATCGATGCGGTGTACTCGGGCTTCCTCGGTGCGCCGGAGCAAGTCGAGCGCATCCGTGACCTCTACGCCATGTTCCCCGAGGCGCTGCGCGTGGTCGACCCCGTCATGGCCGACCACGGCAAGGTCTACCCCACCTACACGCCCGAGCTCTGCGCCGCGATGACCGAGCTCGCCGAGGGCGCGGACATCCTCACGCCCAACCTCACCGAGGCCGCCATCATCCTCGATGAGCCCATCGGCGACGCGTGGGCAGGCGAGGACATCGACGACGCTGAGGCGCGCCGCCTGGTGGACGCGCTCCTCGAGAAGGGCACGAAGACCGTCGTGCTCAAGGGTATCCAGCGCGGCGACGGGCTCATCCGCAACTTCGTGGGCACGCAGGGCGGCGCCTTCTTCGAAGTGAGCAACGAGCTTCTGCCCTACATGCTCCACGGCACCGGCGATCTGTACTGCTCGTGCCTGCTCGCCGCCATCATGGCCGGGCGCTCGCTCGACGAGGCCGTGCGCTTCGCCGGCGACCTCGTGCGCGACGCGATGATCGTCTCCTCGAAGCAGCCCGATTTCCAGGCGCGCGGCGTGAGCTTCGAGCCGCTGCTGGGCAGGGTCGCGGCGCTGCTGGGATAAACCGACGCCCACGTGGCGCATAATTGAGTTTTTGCGGGGCGCTGCAGCCAAATTGCGGCGCCCCGCGCGTTTTTTTGCACCGCAGGCGACCTCGTGGCGCCCTTACAACACCTCCGCAGCAGCCTCGCCGAACCAAATTGAACGAAACGAACGTTTTATAAGGGGTGTGCCAAGTAGCCGGGAAAGCGGCAACTCTG
>NZ_CAPF01000099.1:0-11292 GCF_000321165.1 Enorma timonensis | reverse complement strand
CACAGCGCGGGCGGCCTCTTCGTCGTCGGCGACACCACACCGGTCGCGCCCGCCACGGCGGCGGCCGCCATCCGCCTCGCGCGCGAGCTCACGGGCGCCGCCGCGCACGGACACCGCAGGGCGCAGGCTCCCCTCGCCTGCCTCGCCCGCAGCGAGGGGTCGCTCCGCGTGCTCGGCGATGCCGCCGAGACCCTACACGTCGAGCTCGGCACCGACGCGCTCGCCCTCGCGGTGTTCACCGACGCCGCGGGCGCCGCGAGCACCGCAAACCACGCAGGCGCAGCAGCCGCCGCGGAACCCACCGCCCCCGCGCCGCGCACCGCCGGCACGGTCGACGTGGGCGACGGCAAGCCCATCCCGCTCATCATCCCGGAATCCGAGCAGTTCGCGCGCCGCCTCATCAAGGTCGCCCGCCTGCGCCGCCGTTGGGCGAAGCGCGCGGGCGTCACCTGCTACCGCGTGTACGACGCCGACCTGCCGGATTATTCCGCCGCCATCGACCTGTACGAGGGCGCCGACCGCACGCCCGGCCGCTGGCTCGTCGTGGCCGAATACGCCGCGCCGCGCACCGTCGACCCCGAGCGCGCGCAGAACCGCCTGCTCGACATGCTCGCCATCGCGCCGCGCGTCCTCGACGTTCCGCCCGAGCACGTCCATGTGAAGACGCGCCAGCGCTCGCGCGGCGGCTCGCAGTACGGCCTCCAGGCGTCCCCGAACGCGCGCGGGCACGCGGGCGCGGAACCCGTCCTCATCGAGGAGGGCGGCCTCACGTTCGCCGTCGAGTTCGGCGAGCGCCTCGACACGGGCATCTTCCTCGACCATCGCCTCGTCCGCGGGCTCGTGCGCGAGCACGCCCGGGGCGCGCGCAGCTTCCTCAACCTCTTCGCCTACACGGGCACCGCGACCTGCTACGCGGCGGACGGCGGCGCGGCGCAGACGTGCACCGTGGACCTTTCGAACACCTACCTCGACTGGGCCGAGGAGAACATGCGCCTTAACGGGTTCGACGGGCGCGCGCACCGGTTCGTCCGCGCGGACGTCCTGGCCTGGGTGCGCGAGCAGCTGCGCCGCGGCGAGCGGTGGGACCTCATCTTCTGCGACCCGCCGACGTTCTCGAACTCCGCGCGCATGGGCGAGCGCACCTGGGACGTCCAGCGCGACCACGTCGAGCTGCTGAGCGACCTCGCGGGCCTGCTCGCGCCGGGCGGCGAGGCGATCTTCTCGTGCAACCTCCGCAGCTTCAAGCCGGATGTCGAGGCGCTCGAACGCGCGGGCGTACACCTCGAGGACATCACCGAGGCGTCCATCCCCGAGGACTTCCAGCGCAACAAGCGCATCCACCACTGCTACCTCGTCACCTCAACTACCCGCTGATGGGTCATTTGGGGACGTGTTCCTTTCAACCCATTTTGGGGCGCGGGAGAGAAGATGGGTTGGTTGGGGACGTGTTCCTTTCAACCCCCTGTTTGGTGCACCGGACAAAAATGGGTTGAAAGGAACACGTCCCCAACCAACCCATCTCGCAGCGGGGGACGCATATCGCTATAATGGCCGGACAGCGGCATACGCTGCCGAAAACCGCTCGCAAGAAGGAGTTCAACGCAATGGACAAGCAGACCAGGGACGCTGAGCCGGATCACCCATCGAAGACCGATGGGGTCGCGGCACCCGGATCCACCGGAAGCATCTCGCTCAAGCGCTCAAAGAAGACGGCCGCCGGCGTGCGGCACGAGCGCAAGACCATCCGCCCGCCGAAGACCATCAAGGGGGCGGAGCACCCCAAGGCGCACACCATCCCCATCAGCCTCGGCGCCATGCTCGTCACCATCGGCGTGGTGTACGGCGACATCGGAACCTCGCCGATGTACGTCACCAAGGCGCTCCTCGCCGGCAACGGCGGCATCGGGAGCGTCACGCAGGAGTTCGTCCTCGGCTCGCTCTCGCTCGTCATCTGGACGGTGACGCTGCTCACCACGGTGAAGTACGTGCTCATCTCCCTCAAGGCCGACAACAGCGGCGAGGGCGGCATCTTCGCGCTCTACAGCATCGTGCGCCGCTTCGGCCGCTGGCTCATCATCCCCGCCATGCTCGGCGGATCGGCCCTGCTGGCCGACGGCGTGCTCACCCCCGCCGTCACCATCACCACGGCGGTCGAGGGCCTGCGCACCATCCCGCAGATGCACGCGCTCATCGGCGACAACCAGACGAACGTCGTCATCATCACGCTCGTCATCGTCTGCATCCTCTTCGCGGTGCAGCGCGCGGGCACGTCGAAGATCGGCCGCGCGTTCGGCCCGGTCATGACGTTCTGGTTCCTGTTCCTGGGCGGCGTGGGCCTCGTCTCGATGCTCTTCGCCCCGCAGGTGCTGCTCGCCATCAACCCCGTCTACGGCATCCGCTTCCTGTTCTCGCCCCACAACCACGCGGGCATCATGATCCTGGGCAGCTGCTTCCTCGCCACCACCGGCGCCGAGGCGCTTTACTCCGACATGGGCCACGTGGGCAAGGGCAACATCTACGCCACCTGGCCGTTTGTGAAGGTGTGCCTCATCCTGAACTACCTCGGCCAGGGCGCGTGGCTCCTCGCCAACCAGGGCAACTCCGCCCTCGTGGGCATCGAGGACCTCAACCCCTTCTTCCAGATGCTCCCCGACATGATGCGCCCCTTCGGCGTGGTGCTCTCCACGCTCGCGGCCATCATCGCGTCGCAGGCGCTCATCACCGGCGCGTTCTCGCTCGTCTCCGAGGCGAGCCGCCTCGACCTCATGCCGCACCTCCAGGTGTTCTACCCCTCCGAGACGAAGGGCCAGCTCTACATCCCGCTCGTGAACAAGGTCATGTGGGTGGGCTGCATCATCGTGGTGCTGCTGTTCCAGAGCTCCGCGCACATGGAGGCGGCGTACGGCCTGGCCATCACCATCACCATGCTCTGCACGACGGTGCTGCTCTTCATCTACCTGCATAGCGTGCGCAAGCTCAAGGTCTTCCCGTACGTGTTCGTGGTGTTCTTCGTGATGCTCGAGGGCTTCTTCTTCGGATCGTCGCTCACGAAGTTCTTCCACGGCGGCTACTTCACCATCCTGCTCGCCGCGCTCATCATGAGCGTCATGCTGTGCTGGTACGCCGGCACCGCCGTCGAGCGCCGCCAGGCCACGCTGCTGCCCGTGCGCAACTACATCGACCAGCTCGCCCGCCTGCGCGACGACAACACCTACGACCTCGTGGCGGACAACCTCGTCTACCTCACGAACGGCACGAACACCGACTACCTCGACCGCGACATCCTCTACTCCATCCTGGACAAGCACCCCAAGCGCGCCCGCGCGTGGTGGTTCGTGAACGTCGAGGTCATGGACGACCCGCACACGTTCGCGTATTCGGTCGAGAACTTCGGGACGGACTACATCTTCCGCGTGCACATCTTCCTGGGCTACAAGGTGAACCAGCGCGTCAACGCGTTCCTCCGCCAGATCGTGCAGGACCTCTCCGCGTCGGGCGAGCTGCCGCCGCAGAAGCGCGACTACTCCGTGTACAAGCGGCCGAGCACCATCGGCTCGTTCCAGTTCTGCATGCTGCGCAAGACGCTCGCGCCCGAGAGCGACATCGACAGCCGCGAGCGCACGGCGATCGCGCTGAAGTACGCCATCCGCAGCTTCGCCGGGTCGCCCGCGCAGTGGTTCGGTCTGGAGAACTCGAGCGTGTTCGTGGAGTACGTGCCGCTGTTCACCAAGTTCAAGAGCGTCTCCAAGCTCACGCGCATCGCTCCGAACGAGCGGCCGTAGCGGAGGAGAGCGAGGGTCGCGGGCGCGTCGCGGCGCGCACCGACCTTGCCTCCGCGCCCGCCCCAGAGCGCGCCCCATACGCCCCGTGCACCCCAGCACGTTTTGACCGGGATTTCCGGCGAAACGTACCCGGGGAGCACGGGGCGTTCGCACAGGCCGTGCATTTTCTGCGCGGCAGCGGTTTTTCCCAGCAAAACGGGGGCGTGTCGATAGAATCTCGACAATCGCGGAGTATCATGGGCAGTCGCTTATGTCAGCAGTCCGTGAAGCGCTCGTAAAGCCTTTGCAGCCGGCGCTTCCTCCGTCATACGTGAAGGGGCTCCCATGCTCGTAGCCATCATCTCGTTCGTCGCCGCCATCGCGAACGTCATCCTCGCCGTGCGCGAGATCCGCACCTGGCGCGCGACCGCCCAGACCGCCGGCGCAGCTGCCGAGGCGGCGGCCGAAGCAGGCGAGGCGGCAACCACTCAGGCTGGCGCGACCGAGGCCTCAGACGCAGCCGCGACCCCTGCGCCCACCCCCGCCCCCGCGCGCGTGCCCTTCCGCGCGAGCGGCATCGTGTGGGCGATCGCCTTCCTCGCCATCCAGCTGTTCATCGGCGTGTGGGGCGCCCTCGGCCTCGTGCAGAACGAGCCCGTCGCCCCCATCATCATGAACGCGGTGCTCATCGGCTGCACGCACCTCGCGCTCGCCCGCCCGCGCCTGCGCGACCGCTTCCTGGCCACCTTCGAGCCTGGCGGGCGCTGGCCGCACCCGCAGGCGGCGTGCGCGCTCACCATGGTCGCCGCCGGCATCTTCACCACGCTCGCGCTCGAGCTCCCCAGCAACCACGACCTGCTGTGGATGTACCCGCTCTGCCTCCTGCTCGAGGTGTTCCTCGTCACCGCCCTCGTCGCCGGCGCGTTCTACCTCTTCCAGCGTCGCGGCGGCGCGGCGGCCGTCGTCTCGTTCATCTTCTTCGCCATCGGCATCGCGGAGTACTTCGTCATCACCTTCAAGTCGCAGCCCATCCAACCCGGCGACCTCACCGCCATCGCCACGGCGGCGGCCGTGGGCGGCGGCTACATCTTCAGCATCACCTCGTACTGCCTCTACGGCATCGTCGCGCTCGCCCTCGCCATGCTCGCGAGCGCCTACGCGGCGCTCTTCCGCCCCGCCCGCGGCGAGCGCACGCGCAAGCAGATGCTCATCAACCTGCTCGTGGGCGTGCTCTGCCTGGGCGGCGTCATCGGGCACACCGTGTTCATCGACTACTACAACTTCCTGCACATTCAGGTCTACACCTGGCGCCCGCTCGAGAGCTACTACCGCATGGGCTTCATCCCCTCGTTCATCTCGAGCGCGCAGACCATCCAGCCGCGCGAGCCGCAGGGCTACTCCAAGAGCGGCGCCGAGGACCTCATCGAGTCCTATGCCAGCGAGTACGACGAGGGCGAGGGCGCGACCGAGGAGCGCGCGGCCGCCTCGACCCAGTTCGACAGCGTGCAGCCGTCCGTCATCGTGGTCATGAACGAGACGTTCTCCGACCTCTCGTGCTACCAGAACCTCCACGCCGGCTACGAGGGCCCCGAGTTCTTCAACAGCATCGACGACGCGGTGCAGCGCGGCGACCTGTACGTGTCGGCCTACGGCGGCGGCACCTGCAACACCGAGTTCGAGATGCTCACGGGCAACTCTATGGCCTACCTGGGCAACGGCGTCTACCCGTACACCATCTACAACCTCACGCACGCCGAGAACCTCGCCCAGCAGTTCAGCGACCTGGGCTACGACACCACGGCCATGCACCCCAACCACGCCACGAACTGGAACCGCGAGAACGTCTACCGCGACTTCGGGTTCGACGAGTTCCTCTCCATCGAGGACTTCCAGGGCGCCGACACCCTGCGCGGCATGGTGACTGACGCCGAGACGTACGACAAGATCATCGAGCTCCTCGAGACCAACGAGGACCCGCAGTTCATCTTCGACGTGACCATGCAGAACCACTCGGGCTACGACACGGGCCTCATCCCCTACGACATGCGCACGGACTACCTCATCGACGGCACGTACGACCCCGAGGTCAACGAGTACCTGGCGCTCATCGAGCAGTCCGACGAGGCGCTCGAGGACTTCCTCGCCCAGCTCGAGCAGATCGACCGCCCCGTCGTGGTCGTGTTCTTCGGCGACCACCAGCCGTTCTTCCCGTCCGACTTCAACGACGAGTGGTTCCAGGACGAGGACGACGCCACGCATAGCGAGCGCCTGTACCACACGCAGTACGTGATCTGGGCGAACTACGACATCGACGGCCGCGCGCAGGAGAGCGACGAGGTCGACATCTCCACGAACTACCTGGGCGCCGAGCTCATGGACCTCATCGGCGCGCCGCTGTCCGACTACCAGAAGGCGCAGCTCGCCCTGCGCGCGAACCTGCCGGCCATCAACATGATCGGCTACCAGGACCGCGCGGGCGTGTGGCACCTCTCCGACGCCGCGGTGAACAAGAACGCCGGCGACGCGTTCAAGGCTGCCGCCAAGGCGCGCGAGGACCTCGCGAAGATGCAGTACCTCAAGCTCTTCGACCACGGCGACGGCGTCTACACCAAGACGCTCCAGGGTGCGGCGAACGAGACCAACCCCAACCTCGCGCCCGGCACGACGAAGATCCAGTAGCAGGGCAAGGAGCAGAGATTTTATGGCGGGCGCTCGCGTGACGGGCGCCCGTTTTTTCATGAGGCGAACCCGCCCGTCAGGATTGTGATAAAAACCAGCCTGTCTGGGTTTTATCACTTTGAGGCTGGATGATAAAAACCAGCCTGTCTGGATTTTATCATTGGGTCGAATCGCCGCGCAGGCGGGCGGTGATGCGGTCGAGCACCTCGGCGGGGACGCCCGCGTAGCCTTCCAGGTAGTCGCGTGCCGAGCCGTAGCGCTCGTGCAGGTGCTCGACGGTGCGCTCGATCTCGTCCGCATGCGCGACGAAGAGACTCTTCGGTATGCGCTTGCGCAAGACGACCGTCGCGAGCGTGCGCTGCAACCACATGCTCGGCGTCATGACGGAGCCCGTCGCCACGTAATCCCGCACGATGTCCTCGTCCGACACGCCCGCGAGCCCCAGCAGCAGCATGGCGATCACGCCGGTGCGGTCCTTGCCCGCGCGGCAGTGGAAGAGCGCGCAGCCGGGCTCCCCACCCAGGTCGAGCGCCTCGAACACGAGCCGGAAGCTCGCCGCGTCTTCGTCCAGGAGCTGGCGGTACACATCGAACATGCACGCCGGGATCTGCCCGCGCATGCCGGTCGAGTTGAGCTGGTCGAGCATGGGGATGTGGATGTATTCGGCCCACGCGTGGCCGGGTTTGGAGAAGGGATCCGGCCAGATGCGCGTCTCGAACGAGCTGCGCACATCGATGACGCGGCGCAGGCCGTACTGCCTGAGGGCGTCGAAGCCCGCGCGCCGCAGGCCGCCGAGCGTCCCGCTGCGCAGGAACGCGCCATATGCCGTGCGACCGCGCGCGCCATCTTCGGTTGTATAGGGGTAGCCACCGAGGTCGCGCACGTTCCGCGCACCACGCAACTTCAGCCTGATGAGCTCGTCCAGTTCAGGCACCTCCGATCGAGTTGCTCACTATGTATCCTACCGTTTACACGGGCGTGACACGGCGAGCATTCAGTAAGGGTTGCATCAGGGCATATTAGTGTGCGAGGGGCGCGGGCGGATGAACGCCTCGCGGCCGTGCCGCAGCCTGCGAGCGCGCGACCCGTCTGCCACCCCGCAGCCAGCCGGGCGCGACGTCCACCGTGCCCCGTCCACCGCGCCCGCCCCCACCTCGTTGCCACACGCGCCCGGTATAATGGGGTGCCAGCGAAACCGCACGTTCCACGTCTCGAGGAGGCGTTTGTCACCTATGACCCAAACCGACCGCACCGACACCCCCGCCCTGCCGCCCGTCACCCTGGGCGCGCTCGCCCGCGTGCTCACCGCCGCGGGCCTCGACGCCACGGCGAGCGAACCCGACGCGCCCGTCCGCGGCATGACCGTCGACTCGCGCGAGATCGAGCCGGGCAACCTCTTCGTGTGCAAGGGCGCGGCGTTCAAGCCGGCGTTCCTCGCGAGCGCCGTCGAGCGCGGGGCAGGCGCCTACCTCTGCGACGCGAGCAAGCTCGACGAGCTCGCGGGCGCGGTGCCCGGCACGCCCCACCTCGCCGTCTCCGACGTGCGCCGCGCGATGGCGCTCGTCGCGCCCGAGGTCTACGCGCACCCCGAGCGCAAGCTCCGCATCGTGGGCATCACCGGCACCAAGGGCAAGTCCACCACCGCCTACATGCTCAAATCCATCCTCGATGCGGCGGATATGACCCCCTCCATCCTGGGATCCATCGAGACGGACGACGGCGTCGAACACTTCGAAAGCCACAACACCACGCCCGAGGCGCCCGAGCTCTGGCGCCACCTGCGCAACTCCGTCGACGCCGGCCGCGACATCATGGTTATGGAGGTCTCGAGCCAGGGGCTCAAGTACGACCGCGTGCTGGGGCTACCGCTCGACATCGCCGTGTTCCTGAACATCGGCCGCGACCACATCTCCGGTATCGAGCACCCTAATTTCGAGGACTATTTCTCCAGCAAGCTGCGCATCTTCGAGCAGTGCGACACCGCCGTGGTGAACCTGGGCAGCGAGCACGCCGAGCGCATCCTCGACGCGGCCGAGCGGGCGCGGCGCGTCATCACACTCAGCGCGCGCGCGGATGTGCCTGCCACGTACCAAGCGCGCGCGATCGCCCCGACGCCCACCGGCTGCGCCTTCGAGCTCGTCCGCAGCGACGCCCCGGGTGAGGCCACCGCGCCGGTCGCGCCCATCGAGCTCGGCATCCCCGGCCTCTTCAACGTCGAGAACGCACTCGCGGCCATCGCCTGCGCGCAGCTGCTCGGCGCCCCCGATGACGCCATCGCGCGCGGCCTCGCCCACCTGCGCGTCCCGGGGCGCATGGAGGTCGTCGCCTCGCGTGACCGCCGCGTGATCGCCATCATCGACTACGCGCACAACGAGCTCTCCTACCAGGCGCTCTTCTCGTCCATGCGGAGCGAGTACCCCGACCGTCGCATCATCGCCGTGTTCGGCGCGCCCGGGGACAAGGCCGTCGAGCGGCGCGAGGCCCTGCCGCGCGTGGCCGGCCAGTACGCCGACCTGCTCATCTACACGGAGGAGGATCCCGCGCACGAGCGCGTCGAGGACATCTGCGCCGAGCTCGCCGCGCACACGCCCGCGGGCGTCGCGCACCGCATCATCTGCGACCGCGAGCAGGCGGTCGAGGCAGCCATCCGCGATGCGTACGAGCACGACGGCGAGAGCCTGGTGCTCCTGCTGGCCAAGGGCGACGAGACCCGCCAGCACCGCGGCAACGAGTACCCCGAGGTCAAGAGCGACCTCGCCCTCGCGCGCGAGCTCATCGACTAAGGCCCAGCCGCTAACGCGGGGGTGACGGCGCGGTCGTGCGGTGCCGTCAAGGCCGCGCAACCCGGCTTTTCATGACAACGGGGAGACGTTGCCGCCTCCCCGTTCCAGGTTGTATGCACATATGCGCGAATAACGCGTACGCGCCCCGCGCGCGTGCTGCCGGCCTACTGCGCGCCGGAATCCGCCGCTTCCCCGGCGGCCTGCCCCTCGCCTGCGGCCTTCGCGGCCTTCTTCGCGGCGGCAGCCTTCCGGGCCGCCTCGACGCGCGCCTGCTGCTCGGGCGTGAGCTCGCGCTTCGGCTTCGCGGCTCCGGCAGCCGCACCAGCGCCCGTGCCCGCAGCGCCGCCCTTCGCCGCGCCCGCGCCCGCCGCCTTCGCGGGCTTCGCCGGCATGTCCTTGTGCAGCGTGACGGTCGTGAGCTCCGTCGTGGGCTCGGTGGGCCACAGCCCCATGCTCAGGCAGTTCTTCGGGCACTCGTGCGTGCAGCTCGCGCACTGGATGCAGCGGTAGGGGTCGATCGTCCAGTCGCCCGCCTTGCGGTCCACGGCGATGGCGCCCACCGGGCACACCCGCTGGCACATCCCGCACAGGATGCACGTGTCGATGTCGTTCACCACGTGCCCGCGCATCTGCGGGAAGAGCTTCTCCACATCGCGCTTCTCGTACGGATAGCGCACCGTCGCCGGCTTGTGCACGAGCGAGCGCAGCGTCATCTTTCCCAGCTTGAAGGTTCCCATTCCCGCCTACCTTTCCGTGCAGCTGATGCACGGGTCGATGGTGAGGATGATCATGGGCACGTCCGCGAGGTCCACGCCCTGCAGCGCCCTCACCAGGCCGCCGAGGTTCTGCGAGGTCGGCGTGCGCAGGCGGAAGCGGTCGAGGTACTTCGTGCCGTTGCCGCGCACGTAGTAGAACGCCTCGCCGCGCGGCTGCTCGATGAGCACGTGGCTCTGTCCCTCGGGCACGACCTTCGCCTTGGGGTTCCCGCCGATGCCGTCGCTCGGCATCTTGGCCACGAGCTCCTTGATGATGTCGATGGCCTGCGGGATCTCCGCGCAGCGCACCTTGCAGCGCGCGTAGCAGTCGCACTCGTTGGAGATGATGGGCTCGAAATGCTCGAGGTCGCCGTAGGCGCCGTACCCCGTCGTGCGCATGTCGTGCTCCACGCCGGAGCCCTTCGCAAACGGCCCCACCATGGAGAGCTCGAGCCCGTCCTCGAACGAGATGTAGCCCACGCCGCACAGGCGGTTCTTCACCGTGACGTCGTTGAGCATGGTGTCCACGATCTCGTTGTAGTCGCGCTTGAGCCCGTCGAGCTTGTCGCAGATGGCGCGCAGCTCGGAGTCCTCGATGTCGTGCGCCATGCCGCCCACGATCATGATCGAGAGGATCACGCGACCGCCGCAGGTGCGCTGGAAGATGTCGAGGATGGTCTCGCGCAGGCGCCAGCAGTGGTTGAAGAGCGCCTCGAAGCCGAACGCATCGGCCAGAAGCCCCAGCCACAGCAGGTGGGAGTGGATGCGCGAGAGCTCCTCGAGGATGGTGCGCAGGTACTCCACGCGGCGCGGCATCTCGAGACCCAGCAGCTTCTCGGTGGCGCTCACGTAGCCCCAGCCGTGGCCGACGCTGCAGATGCCGCAGGTGCGCTCCGCGACGTAGACGAACTGGTTGAAGTCGCGCTTCTCGACGAGCTTCTCCAGGCCGCGGTGCACGAAGCCGATCTGCGGGATGGCCTCGATGACGTGCTCGTCCTGGACGACGAGGTCCAGGTGCACCGGCTCCGGCAGCACAGGGTGCTGCGGGCCGAAGGGGATGACCGAACGGGTCGCCATGCCTACTCACCATCCTTTGCAGCGGCCTTGGCCGCGCGGGCAGCGAGCGCCGCCCGGACCTTCGCCGCCTTCTCGGGGTCCATCGCGGCGAGCTTCGCCTCCATCTTGGCGGCGCGGTCGTCCGCGGCGTCGCCGGACGCAGGGGCCGCCGCAGCCGGAGTCGCGCCCGCCGTCGCCGTCGCCGCAGCGCCAGGAGCACCGCCCGCCGCCGGGTCCGCCTTGTCCGCCACCGCGCCG
>NZ_CAPF01000100.1:0-9991 GCF_000321165.1 Enorma timonensis | reverse complement strand
TTTCGCGCACTTTGGGATCCGCGGGTGCGGAACGGGCGCCGTGTGGCCGCTGCAAAGCCCGATTCGGGTGCGAAATGGACGCCTCGCACGCGCCACAAAGCACAGCTCGGGTGCGAGCACGCGTCGCAACGCCCCCGCCCGCGCCCGAAACGCCCTAATTTACTCTGCCTGGAGCCCGTACTCCCGCGCCAGCTGCTCCCACGCGGGCAGCGAACCCTCGATGACCTCGGCCGCCACGCAGTACCCCACGCGGAGCCAGCCCTCGGCACCGAAGCTGTTGGACGGCACGGGCAGCAGCTCGAAGGCACGGGCGCGCTCGCAGAACGCCTCCGCATCGGGGTCGGGCGAGCGAACCCACAGGTAGAAGGCACCGTCGGGCTCCACATAGGAGTACCCGAAGCGCTTGAGCGCGCCGCACAGCATATCGCGGTTGCGCGCGTACGCCTCCACGTCGGACGGCACGTCCACGCAATCAATGACCACGCGCTGGAAGAGCGCCGGCGCGCACACGAAGCCCAGGCACCGCGCCGCGCCCGCGACGGCGCACATCACGCGGCGGCCCCAAGCGCTCGCCTGTGGCACGAGCACCCAGCCGATGCGCTCGCCCGGCAGCGAGAGCGACTTGCTATATGAGTAGCACACCGCCGCGTACTCATAGAGCGCGGGAACCCAGGGCACCTCGGCACCGTAGGTGATCTCGCGGTACGGCTCGTCGGAGATGAGCGCGATGGGCTGCTGGTTCTCCCGCGCGGCGGCGCGCCCGGCGTTCGCCTCGTCGAGCACGCGCGCGAGCGCCTCGAGGTTCTCGCGCGTGTAGACCACGCCCGTGGGGTTGTTCGGCGAGTCGATGATGACCGCGGCCGTGCGCGGCGTGATGGCTGCCGCCACCGCCTCGACGTCGATCTGGAAGGTCTGCGGGTCCGCCGGCACCTCCACGCAGGTCGCGCCGGCCGTCTCGATCCACACGCGGTACTCGGGGAAGTACGGCGCGATGACGATGACCTCCTCGCCCGGGCAGGCCACCGCGTGGAGCGCGCACGAGACGGACGCCGCCGCGCCCACCGTCATGAAGATGTCGGCCATGCCGTACGACGTGCCGAAACGCCGGTTGAGCGAGTCCGCCACCGCCTGGCGCGCCTCGGGCATGCCGGGCGCGGGGGTGTAGCCGTGCAGCACCTCGGGCGGCAGGGTGAGCGAGCGCTCGATGCTCGCGCGCACGGCGTCCGGGGCGGGCACGCTGGGGTTGCCCAGGCTGAAGTCGAACACGTGCTCCGCACCCACCTGCGCCTTGCGCTCGTTCGCGTAGCTGAAGATCTCGCGGATGACCGAGCTTTCCGCACCGCGCGCGTACATCGCCTCGTTGACCATGGCAACCCTCCTGACCGGGCGCCGCCGCGCCCCTCGTTTCACCTGCCCATCGTAGCAAACAGGGCGGGGCACGGAGGTGGCGTCGCACATTTATTACTAGGGGACGCGCCGGGGTGATAAAAAGGTGTCAGTCACCTATTTATCATCAGGGAAGAGCGAGCTGGGCACCGGGGGGCGCAACGGCTGCCTCGTGATAAAAAGGTGACTGACACCTTTTTATCACCCCGGCGCGTCCCCTCCCCCTCCGCCCGCTCCCCCGGAAATAAAACGAAATAAGAAAAATTACTTTGGTACCTTGACATCTCATATACCGGTAGTAGCCTATTCAGGCGCTAAAAAATTACTTAGGTACCTACGAAATCTGAAGGAGGCGTTGAACCACATGGTCGAAACCATATCGGACGACCAGTCGCATGCGCAGGCGCAGCGCGCGGAAGAGGACGCGGCGGCGGACGAACCCGCAGATCAGCGGCCCGCGGCGCCCCAGCAGCCCGCGGCCGCCAAGCCCGCCCAGACGCCCGCCCCGAACGTGCAGCCCACGCCCACCCGCGAGGAGCTCATCCTCCGCGGCCTGGGTTTCTGCGGCCACTACCTGCACTTCCACGAAGGCGGCCGCTCCGGGCGCGAGCCCATCCTCTGCATGCTCCACCGCGCGGGCGGCAGCATGTCGCAGCTTGAGCTCGGGAGCCGTTTCGAGCTCAAGCCCGGATCGCTCTCAGAGATCCTCGCCAAGATCGAGACGGCAGGGCTCATCGAGCGCACCCGCGACCCGCGCGACCGCCGCGCGCTTTCCATCCACCTCACCGAGGCGGGCGAGCAGGAGGCGCTCCGCGCCATCGAGGCGCGCAAGGCGTTCCGCGACCAGGCATTTTCGAACCTCACCGTAGAGGAGCAGGACGAGCTCGTCGTCTTGCTCGGAAAGATCCGTAACCGTTGGGAGGAACTTGCATGATCAAAACCCTCATGGCAAGCATCCGCGAGTACCGGCGCGCAGCCATCGCCACGCCCATCATCGTGACGGGCGAGGTCGTCATGGAGGTGGCGATCCCCTTCGTCACCGCGCAGCTCATCAACGTCATCCAGGCCGGCGCGACGCTCGGCGAGATGCTCCCCTACGCGGGCGTGCTCGTGGGCATGGCGCTCGCCTCGCTGGCGTTCGGCATCGGCGCCGGCATCACGTGCTCGCAGGCCAGCTGCGGCTTCGCGAAGAACCTGCGCCACGACGTGTTCGCCGCCGTGCAGCGCTTCAGCTTCGCCAACATCGACCAGTTCTCGGCCTCGTCGCTCGTGACGCGCCTCACCACCGACATCACCAACGTGCAGCTCGCGTACATGATGATCATCCGCACCGCCGTGCGCTGCCCGCTGCTGCTCATCGCCGGCATCGTCATGGCCTTCATCATGGCCGGCCCCATGGCCTTCGTCTTCGTGGTGATCGTCCCCATCCTGGGCTTCGGCCTCTACAAGGTCGTGCGCACCGTGCACCCCATCTTCCGCTCAGTGTTCCATAAGTACGACGCGCTCAACGAGTCCATCGAGGAGAACGTCACCGGCATGCGCGACGTGAAGAGCTACGTGCGCCAGGACTACGAGAAGCAGAAGTTCGGCGTCGCCGCGCAGGACGTGTGCCGCGACTTCACGCGCGCCGAGAAGATCCTCGCGCTCAACACGCCCATGATGAACTTCGCCGTGTACACGGTGTTCGTCGTGGTCATCCAGTTCGGCAGCTACCTCATCATCTCCAGCAAGGGCACGCTGCTCAACGTGGGCCAGTTCAGCGCCCTCACCACCTACGGCTTCATGATCCTCATGGCGCTCATGATGGTGTCGATGGTCTTTGCCATGATCGTCATGGCGCAGGAGAGCGCCGAGCGCATCGTGGAGGTCATCGAGACCGAACCCACCATCGAGAACCCCGCGCACCCCGTGACCGAGATGGTCGACGGCTCCATCGACTTCGACCACGTGACGTTCAAGTACTCCGAGAAGGCCGAGCACCGCGCGCTCGCCGACATCGACCTGCACATCAAGAGCGGCGAGACCCTCGGCGTCATGGGCGGCACCGGTTCGGCCAAGACCTCGCTCGTGAACCTCATCAGCCGCCTGTACGACGTGACCGAGGGCTCCGTCAAGGTGGGCGGCGTGGACGTGCGCGACTACGACCTCGACTACCTGCGCAACAACGTGGCCGTGGTGCTGCAGAAGAACGTGCTGTTCAGCGGCACCATCAAGGAGAACCTGCGCTGGGGCGACCCGGACGCCACCTACGACGAGCTCGTCGAGGTGTGCAAGCTCGCCCAGGCCGACGAGTTCATCCAGACCTTCCCCAAGAAGTACGACACCTACATCGAGCAGGGCGGCACGAACGTCTCCGGTGGCCAGAAGCAGCGCCTGTGCATCGCGCGCGCACTGCTGAAGCACCCGAAGGTCCTCATCCTGGACGACTCGACCTCGGCCGTGGACACCAAGACCGACGCGCTCATCCGCGAGGGCCTGGCGCAGTACCTGCCCGAGACCACCAAGATCATCATCGCGCAGCGCACGAGCTCCGTGGAGCACGCCGACCGCATCCTCGTGCTCGACAACGGCCACATCGCCGGCCTGGGCACGCACGACGAGCTCATGCAGACCTGCGACATCTACCGCGACACCTACGAGCAGCAGAACCGCACCGGCGCCGAGGAGGACCTCGGCGACGACTCCGTCGTGGAGGGCGAGGAGGCGGCCGAGGGCGCCGTCACCGAGCAGCTGCCCGAGGCTCCGGCAACCCCGGACGTGGCGGGCACGGTGATCGCCTTGGAAGAGAACGCCAACCCGGAGGGAGGTGCCGCCGATGAGCAGTAGCAACGCGGCCGAAACGGCCTTCAAGAACACGCTCGGCGTCAACACGCCCGAGCCGCCCGAGCCCGAGGACACGCGCCAGAACGTCGCCGGCCGCAAGAAGCTGGCGCCCAAGAAGACCGGCGTGCGCGGCAAGACGCTCGCGCGCCTCATCAAGACGCTCTTCTCGTTCTATCCCAAGGCGCTGCCGCTCGTTATCTGCTGCATCGTGATCTCGGCCATTCTGTCGTCGCTGCCGGCCACCTTCATGCAGCGCGCGCTCGAGATCGTGACCGCCACCTGGCAGTCCGGCGACTGGCAGTCCGTGGCCGGGCGCATCGGGTCGCTCGTCATCACGCTCATCGGGATCTACGTGGTCTCGCTCATCCTTAACTTCACCTACACGCGCACCATGGCCATCATCACCCAGGGTTCGCTCGAGAAGTTCCGTGAGCGCCTCTTCGACCACATGCAGGACCTGCCGATCAGCTACTTCGACACGCACCAGCGCGGCGACATCATGAGCCACTACACCAACGACATCGACGCCCTGCGCCAGATGATCGGCCAGTCGCTGCCCAACATCACGCTCACGATGGTCACGCTCGTGTCGGTGTTCTGCGTCATGATCTACTATAGCGTCTGGATGGCGGTCATCATCGTCGCGGGCGTGCTCTTCATGGCCTACATGACCAAGGTGCTGGGCTCGCGTTCGGCGCGCAACTTCGTGGCGCAGCAGAAGGAGATCGGCATCGTCGAGGGCCACGTCGAGGAGATCATGAACGGCCAGCGCGTAGTGAAGGTGTTCTGCCACGAGCAGGCCGCGCAGGAGGACTTCGACGTGCGCAACGAGGAGCTCTTCCGCGCGAGCCGCGCCGCCAACATGTACACCAACACGCTCGGCCCCATCCTCATGAACCTCGGCAACCTCATCTACGTGGTCGTCGCGCTGGTCGGCGGCGTGTTCATCGAGATGCACGTGCCCAACCTGTCCATCTCGGGGCTGCCCTTCTCCATCGCGGTCACCGTGCCGTTCCTGAACATGACCAAGCAGTTCGCCGGGCAGATCGGCCAGATCTCGCAGCAGATCAACTCCGTGGTCATGGGCCTCGCCGGCGCCGAGCGCCTCTTCGAGCTCATGGACGAGGAGCCCGAGCACGACGAGGGCTACGTGACGCTCGTGAACACCAAGATGGTGAACGGCGAGCTCGTGGAGACGACCGACACCAAGAGCGGCCGCTGGGCGTGGAAGCACCCGCATCACGACGGCCGCGTGGAGCTCGTGCCGCTGCGCGGCGACGTGCGCCTGAACGACGTGGACTTCGGCTACAAGCCGGGCCACACGGTGCTGCACGACATCTCGGTCTGGGCGAAGCCCGGCCAGAAGATCGCGTTCGTGGGCGCCACCGGCGCGGGCAAGACCACGATCACGAACCTCATCAACCGCTTCTACGACATCGCCGACGGCAAGATCCGCTACGACGGCATCAACATCAACAAGATCCGCAAGGACGACCTGCGCCGGTCGCTCGGCATGGTGCTCCAGGACGTGAACCTGTTCACCGGCACCGTGATGGACAACATCCGCTACGGCCGGCTCGACGCCACGGACGAGGAGTGCATCGCCGCCGCGAAGCTTGCCGGCGCGCACGGCTTCATCGAGCGCCTGCCCGAGGGCTATAACACCATGCTCACGGATAACGGCTCGAACCTGTCGCAGGGCCAGCGCCAGCTGCTCTCGATCAGCCGCGCCGCCGTGGCCGACCCGCCGGTCATGATCCTGGACGAGGCCACCTCGAGCATCGACACGCGCACCGAGGCTATCGTGCAGAAGGGCATGGACGCGCTCATGAGCGGGCGCACCACGTTCGTCATCGCGCACCGCCTCTCCACCGTGCGCAACTCCGATGCGATCATCGTGCTCGACCACGGCCGCATCATCGAGCGCGGCAGCCACGACGAGCTCATCGCGAAGCACGGCGTGTACTACCAGCTCTACACCGGCGCCTTCGAGCTGGAGTAGGCCGAGCTGGAGAAGGCTGCTCGGCAGGGCGGGGGCGCGACCCGTGGCCGCGCCCACACGCCCCCTTATCTCCTGGTTTTGCATATTCCAGGAGGTAGGGGGCGTTTTTCTCTGCTTACTGTCCGGATTTGCATATTCCGGGAGATACGTCATAGCGCGCTGGAGCAAACGCTGGAGAACGTCCACCGCGCGTTGAGATTACCACGCGCTGGGGGTAGTCCACCACGGGCGCGGCGGCTCGTCCGGCCGTGCGCGATAGTCGCGCGGCACAAGGGCGCCCGGCGTCACGCCCGCCGCCGTGAGAATCTGCCGCAGGCGGCCGCGCGTTCGCACATCGCTCCACGTGAAGCGTGCGACGGGCATGCCGAGCAACGTGATGTGCGATTCGCGCTTCCGCTCGCTCAGCAGGGCATCGACCGTCGTCCTTTCGCCCAGAAGCGTCGGATCGACGTACTTCCCCTTGCCGTCGAGTTCGCCGATCACCGCCTTCCCGTTACGTAGCTCGAATACGAAATCGGCGAAATACGTGCCCTGCTCATCGACGGGGTCGCAAAGCTCGCGCTGCAGGTCGGTGGGCACAATGCCCTCGCAGATCATGACGCCGCGCGCGACGGATTCGCCGCCGCTCTCTGCGCGGGCATCCGCATAGGCAGCAACCTTGCGCGCCGTGCCGACCCCCTTCCGCCGGGAGGCGAGCTTCTGCACGATCTCGCCCAAGAGCCCGCGATCGATGCCGAGCCTTCGGAGCAAGCCGTCTGCCACCGCAAGACCGTCGATGAAAGGTGACGAGCACATGCTTTCGACCGCCGCCTGCACCATCGGGGCGACCTTGATGCCGTCGACGGTGGTGGTGTCCGGGGTCGAAGCCGCATGGCGCGCGATGCGGGCGGCGCTTGCCGTGGGCGAATCGGCGCTTGTATACAGGTGAATGGTGCCGAGCTGGCTGAAGCTGACCGGAAGACCGTGCAGCAGCGCTGCGCTCGTCGAGCAGATGACAGCATCGGGATGCGCACGGGCATACCCGCGGATGATGTGCAGCTCGCGTTCGTTCTGCCGGAGCCCATCCCAAGACGCAGCAGATGCGAACAACCGAGGAAACGGCTCGACGACCTCGTCTTCCAGCGCATGCCGACGGAGTAGGCGCGCCTCTTTGTCGCTGTGCGGAGCATAGCAGCGGCGCTCGGCGAATGCGGCACCCAGCCGCTGACGTACCCCGAGCCATTCTTGCCTCGTGCGCCCCATCGTCCCTCCCCACCGGTAGCCACGCCCTTGAAATACCAGCGTAGCGGGGGTGTCTGAGGAAGCCTAGTGGGCGCGAATCTTGCAGGAATCTGGCACGAATCTGACAGGGCACCAAGCTGCGCGTACGGGCTCTACCAGGGGTGATGTGGAAAACCCATTCGGCAAACGGAAGATTTTCCGCCGCGAGCGGTGCGCAGGCGGAGATACCGCGCCGCCATCGATGCGCCTGTGCTGCAGTCGATGCGCCGCCGTCGATGCGCGGCCGTATCGTCGCGTTGCGGTATTGCCCCGCGGTATCTCCCTGCAGTACTGCCCCGCAGCATCTCCCAAAATATGCAAATCCAGACAATAAGCCCGTCCGAACAAGCTCTTATCTTCCAGAATATGCAAATCCGGGAGATAAGGTCGACGCGGTGCAGCGACCACGGCGGAGCGGCCAAGGTGGACACGCCGCGGAGGGGCAGCATCGCCCGCGCGGCGGCAGGCCTACAGCAGGCCGAAGTGCTCGAGCGCGGTCACCACGCCGTCGTCCTGCACGGGGTCGGTCACGTAGGCGGCGCGGGCCTTCACCCCGGGCATGGCGTTGCCCATCGCCACGAATGTCTCCACCGCGTCCGCCATGGGCAGGTCGTTCTCGGAATCGCCGAACGCGAACGTACCCTCCCGGCCGCGGCCCAGGCACTCGAGCGTCCGCCGCACGCCGTAGCCCTTATCGACACCCTTCGCCGTGAACTCCACGATACCCAGCCCCAGGTCGAAGAAGCTGAAATGCTCGTCGAAGAACGCCGGGTCGACGGCCTTGAGCGCCTCGAGGTCGCTCGCGTAGATGACGAACTTCGTGAAGTGCATGTCGGTCTTGGCGCGCAGCTCCTCGCGCGTGCGCACGATGAGGTCCGCCGCGCCCTCGCCGTAGATTGACTCCGCGGGGGCGTAGGCCACGTCCCCGCCCGTGGCCTCCAAAAGCACGGGGACGCCGCTCGCGTCGGAGCAGGCGGCGACGCGGTCCGTGAACGCGGGGTCGACCGCCTCGTCGAACAGGATCTCGTCGCCCAGCGACACGCAGGAGCCGGCGGAGGAGATGATGCCCGAGGGCTCGAGCGCGAGCAGCGAATCGGCCATGAGCGCGAGCGGACGGCCCGTGCAGATGAACGTCAGGTGCCCGCGTTCGCGCAGCTCGTGGAAGGCGCGCGCGACGCCATCCGACGGGCGCGCGTTCGCGACGGTCTCCTCGACGCTCACGCCCGGCTTGTGGTAGATGAGCGTGCCGTCCACGTCGAAGAACAGGATGCGGGGTGCCTCGCTCGCGTGCGATGTCATATGCGATGCCTTTCTCTCTCGTCAACAGGCAGTATTATGCCCAAGTCCACCGCGTTTCGCAGCGCGATAGGTACAATTGAGCCACCCGATCGACCACCAGGAAGGTGCATCATGGAATGCTACGCAAGCTGCCCGGCGTCATTCGAGCGCGCGCTCGCCACCGAGCTGCGCGGGCTCGGCGTGCCGCGCGTGCGGCCGCTCAAGGGGCGCGTCTCCTTCGAGGGGTCGGCGCGCGACGCGTACCGGGTGTGCCTGTGGTCGCGCCTCGCGAGCCGCGTCTACCTCGTGATCGGGCGCTTCTCCTGCGCCTCGGCCAACGACCTGTACGACGGCGCGTACGAGCTCCCCTGGCCGAGCATCCTGAAGGCCGGCGCGAGCCTGGCCATCTTCGCGCAGGGGACGAACGACGCGCTGCGCAACACCCGCTTCAGCGCGCTGCGCGTGAAGGACGCCATCGCGGACCGCATGCTCGCGGACACGGGTGCGCGGCCCGTCGTGGACACGCACGCCCCCGACGCGCGCCTCTCGCTCACCATCCGCGGCGGGCGCGCGAGCCTGGCGCTCGACCTCTCGGGCGAGCCGCTGTTCAAGCGCATCCCGCGCAGAGTGCTAGCTTGCGCGCCGTCCGGCGTGGACATCCTGCGGCCGGATTATGCGGCGCTCCTTCTGGCCGAGGTCGGCTGGCAGGCGGCGTGCCGGGGGGATGAAGCGCGGGCGGATGAGAAGGGCGCGGGAGCGGCGGTCGAAGCTGCGGGCGCAGATGAGGCCGCGGGGGCTGGCCGGATGTCGGAGGCCGCGGCAGTCGAGGCCGCGGGCGAAGGCGCGGTTCCGGAAACTGCAGCCGCGGCAGATGCCGAGCGACCCGGGCGGCAGCCCCTCCCCCGCCTCATCGACTTCGCCTGCGGCGAGGGCGGCGTGCTGCTCGAGGCAGCCGCCATGCTCGCGGGGCGCGCGCCCGGCGTCGCGCGGACCCGCTGGGGCTTCCAGGGCTGGGCGGGTCACGACCCGGCGCTCTGGCGCGGGCTCCTCGCCGAAGCCCGTTCCCAGGAGCGCGACGGCGCGGAGCTCGCCGGGCGCATCGTGGCCACCGACCTTGACGACCGTGCCCGCGCGGCAGCGAAACGCCTGGTGGAAGCCGGTGGCTGGGATGCGGCCGTGACCTTCGCCGAACCCGATGCCGCCATGCTGCGCGACGCCGCGCACGCCGCGCTCGCGAAGGGG
>NZ_CAPF01000101.1:0-19852 GCF_000321165.1 Enorma timonensis | reverse complement strand
AAGCCGCTTGCGAGAGCTCGTTCGCGTTGAAAGTTGACAAGTTTGCACGCGAACGAATCGGGCGCGGCAGGCGGCGGGCGCGGGCGCCGGGCGCGAAATGATAAAAACCAGCCTGTCTGCTTTTTATCATCCGCAACGAAAAACGGGGCGATGCAGGTCTCCCCACATCGCCCCGTCGGTGGCTCTATCGCGGCGCGCGCCACGCCTCGCAGCGCGTGCCTCACGCCCCGCGCCCCGCGGCTACTTCTTCGGCCGCGGCTTCTCGCGCCGGTACGTCCGCGCGAGCTCGATCCCCTCGGGCGTCGCGCGGTACGCGTTGCCCAGCTGCGCCCCGGTCGGCCCGAAGATGGCCTCCGTGGTGATGAGCCCCTCGCGTCGCAGACGCGTCACCGCACGGTCAACCGACCGCACGCACACGCCCATGCGCGTCGCCAGGTCCTGCTTGGCGAACGTGACCGAATCGCGAAGCTCGGTCTCGCGCACCACGAGCAGCAGGATCCGCTCGTGCACGAAGGCATGCCGACCGTTGATGCGCGTCGCCACGCCCGTCAGCGAGGAGCCCGTCGCAGCCATCCTACTCGCCACGCTTCCTGCGTACCGCAAGGCCACCGGCCACGAGCGCCACACCGGCCACCGTCGCCACGCCGAGGAGCAGCGGCATGGTGTCGCCCGTCTGCTCGAGCGTGTCGCCGCCGGGCAGCACCGGCTTCGCCGGCTCCTCCGGCTTGGTGTAGGTGTTCTGGAACACCGGCGCCGGTTCGCTGCCATCGGCCATGGCGACGTTCGTCACCTGGAGCTGGCCCTTGCCGTCGTCCTTGACCGTCACCACGAGCTCGTAGCGCGACTCGTCGTAGGTGACGTTCTCGCTCTGGATGCCGTCGGTCGCGGCGTCATCGTCCTCCGGCAGCACCTCCGAGATCCACAGGTGGTACTCGCCCGCCTGCTTGAACGCCATCGGGTCGAAGTTGACCGTGCCCGTCGCGTCGTTCGTCGCCTCGGCGTAGAGCGCGTCGCCCGCCTCGTTCGTTATCTGGAAGGTGAACTCGCCCTCCTCGAGGTCGCGGCCGGTGAGCACCTTAGTGGCGCCGAAGCCCATGCTCGCGGGCGCTGCCTCGTAGGTGTTCTCGAATGCGATCGTCTTGTCCTCGGTGCCGTTGATGCTCCACGTCACGTCAAGCCCGCCGACGTGGTTATCCTCAACGTCCGCCGTGACGGTATAGGTATGGGGGTCGTACTTGAGACCCACGTTATCCTCGCCCGGCTTCTCCGCCAGCGTGTACTGGTAGATGCCCGGCTTGTCGAAGGTGATGGGGTCGAACGTCACCGCTCCGGTCTCGCCGTCAGCTGCGGCCGCGTTGGTGGCCGTGTACTGCGTGCCGTCGGGCGCCGTAAGCACGAAGGTGAACTCGCCTTCATGCATGTCGCGGCCGGCAAGCGTCTTGGTGATGGTCAGCTGGCCATCACCCGTCGGGCTCGACTCCACGGGCTCCACCGAGTAGGTGTTGGTGAAGGTGAAGAGCGGCGCGTTCGCGGGATCGCTCGTCACGGTGAGCACGCCATGACCGTCGTCATGCACCGTGTACTTGATGGTCTTGGGCTCCGTGTCCACGGTGACGTAATCGATGGTGCCGGGGTTGGTCTCGGCCTCGGTCACCTGATACTCGAACGTGAACTTACGCGGCTGGCCGTCCAGCTCCTGAGTGTCGATGCCCTCTTCGGCATTCGCGCCCTCCTGCGCGGCAAGCGCGTTGTTGAGGTCGTCGAGCGTGAACTCGATGGCGCCGAAGGTCACGTTGCCGTACTCGTCGTTCGTGGTCACATTGCCGTTACCCTCGGGCATGGGCGCGCCCTCGGTCACCGGCTCGAGCGTGAAGGTGTATTCGCCAGCGAGCGCGGCGATGTTGGGCTCAAGACCCTCGGCGTGGTCGAACACCTTGTTGCCCGTGGGCGTCACGGAAACGGGCTCGCCGTCGTTCGTGGAATAGGTGTTCTCGAAACCATGACCCTCGGGCAGATCTGCCTTCGCGATCAGGGTGCCGTCGCCCTTATCGACCACCGTGATGGTGAAGTCGAAGGAAGGCTTAGAGGCACTCACGCCCTCGGCGGGCAGGCCATCGGTGACCTCGGAGGCGGTGTACTGGATGGTCCACGAAGGCAGACCGTCCTCGTTCGTAACCTTCTCGGTGTAACGTGCCTTAACCATCTCGGCCAGCGACGCGGTGTCGTACTCGAACGAGCCGAAGTCCACCGTGCCGTCGGCGGCGTTGGTCACGTCGCTCTTCACCACGGCCTGGTCACCGCCGGCGTACGCCACCTGGAAGGTGAACTCGCCGGCCTCGAGCGGACGATTCACGAGGGTCTTGGTGGTGCTCACCGTCGCAGGGGTGCCGCCAACGCCGGGGTCGGTGCTGGCCGCGTAGCTGTTCTTGAAGTCCACACTCGCGACCGCACGGTCGGCAGGAGCGGTGGCGTTCGTCACCACAACGGGCTCGCCCACCACGGCGCCGTTCGCATCCTTCACTGTCGTCGTCACGGTAAGGGTCGCGGTCGAGGGCTCATGCGCCACGGAAATCTCGACGCGATAGGTCGCATCGTCGTTCGTGTAGCCCTCGCCGCCCTTCTTGGTCTCGGAGACCTCGTAGGCGAACGTCTTGCCCGCGTCGTCCTGCGTGAACGTCATATCCTTGCCCGCGAGCGGGAAGGTCGCCACGGATGCCTTCGTGCCGTCATCGGCCTCCGGCGAGGGCTGCACGCTGCCGCCCGCATCGATACCGAGCTTCGCGGCCGCATCGTTAGCCGAAGTGCTGGTGCCGTCAACCGGCTTCACCGTGAACTCGAACTGGCCGGCCGTCATGTCGCGCCCGGTGAGAGTCTTGGTGATCTGGAAACCACCGGCCGCGGCGTAATCCACGCTCGTGCTGTACGTGTTGGTGAACACGCCATTCTGCACCTGCGGCGTCGCCGTCATGGTGCCGTTGCCGTTATCGACCACGATGATGGTGAGCGTCGCCTCGCGGTCGCTGTCGTAGGTCATGCCGGCAATGTCGCCAGCCGTCTCCTTCACCGTGTAGGTGAAGGTCTTGGTGGGCTTGCCATCCACCATCTGCGCGCCCGTCATATCCTTGTCCGTGAACGTCACGGTGCCGAAGTTGAAGGAGCGCGCCGTGCGGTCGGGGTCGGCGAGCGTAGCCTCGGGGTTGTCCTTCGTCACCGTAACCGTCGAGGCACCGTTGCCGCTCGCGCCTTCGAACGCCGGGGCACCGTCGTTCGGCGTGATGGTGAACTGGAAGCTGTCGCTGTCGAGCCAGCGGCGCCCGTCGATGACCTTGTAGAAGGTCGCCGTGGTCTGGGCGTCGCCGGTGTCGACCGTCGTGCCGCCCGTGCCGTAGCTGTTGTTGAACGTGATGCCGTCGACCTTCATCGGGGCAAGCGCGTCCGCGTCGGCCTTCGAGACCTCCTCATAGGTGCCCTTGTAGATGCTCATCACGGCCTTGGAGTCAAGAGTCTGGTCATCATAGGTGACCTCGACCTTCACGGTAAAGGTGGTCGGGTCGTACGTCACGCCATCGACCTTGTAGCCATTGCCCTCGTTGGCACCGGCGGGCATGTTCTCCGTCACCTCATAGTAGAAGGTGTGGTTATGGCCGTCGAACTGGAACTTAGCCGTGCCGAAGCTCGCGTCCTTGGTCTGGATATCAACGTTTGCATCGATGTAGCGGTTGCCCTGGTCGTCGGTCTGCACGCGGTCACCCATGGGCGCCGTCGCCGCCTCATCACCCACGGCGGTCACGCGGAACGAGAACATGCCGTCCGTCATGGGTTTGCCGTTATTGGGATCAGCATAGACCTTGCTGGCCGTGAGCTCGAGCGTTTCCGCATCGGCGTCGAACTGGTTCTCGAACGCGGCGGTGTTGTCTGCCACGAGCTCGCCGGTCGCATCACCCGTTACGTAGTCTCCATCGTGGTTGCGCACGTGGAACATCTGGGCGCTCACGTCGAGCGTGCCATCATGCGCGTCGCGCACGGTGACGACCACGTGATACGTGTCGAGCGCGTAGTCCATGCCCTGCTTGATCTGCGCCTTCTCCGCATCGCTGCCGTCAACGACGGTGTGCGTGTCGGAGAGCTCGCGAATCACATAAGTGAATTGAGCGGATTCCTTGCCACCAAGGTCATCAGCAGCGTACTCGATATCCGGGAAGTTGAACGATCCGTCCTCGGACACGTGCATGGCGTACGTCCAGCGGTCAGCATCCGTCTCGGGGGTGCCGGTGGGAGCCGGGGTGCCCTTGTCGCCGCGGAGCACGATGTCGACCTGCTCGCCGTTCTGCCAGGCGCGGCCGGTGAGCGTCTTGCTCGCCTTGAGGTAGGTCGCGCCGTCGAGCTTGCCGCCCTCGCTGGCCTTGTAGGTGTTCGTGAACGCGGCAGCGTTCGTCACGGCCTTGTCGGCTTCGTTCGCCGCCTCGTTGTTGTCGTACGTGACCTTGGCCGCGAGCTGGCCAGTGCCGTCGTCGGTCACCGTCACGGTCACCTTAGCGGTATGGGTGTCCTTGGTGATGCCGCTGCCGTTCTCGGCCGGGCTTGTCTCGGTGATGGTGTAGACGAAGTTCTTCGTCATGGCACCGCCGAGGTCGGCCTTCGTGTAGGTGATGTCGCCGAAGATGTCGGTCGCGACGCCGTTCTCGGGCTCGTCGTCGGAGGAGAGCTCAACCGTCTTGGTTCCGGGCAGCGGCGCATCGGGCGTCGATTCGTCGGCCGCGATGGTGAACTCGAAGCTATCGGTGTCGCGCCACTCGTTGTCCGGGCGACCGGTGAAGGTCTTATGGACGGTGATCTGCGCGTCGCCGTCCTTGCCCACCGTCACGTCATCCGGCGTGTAGGTGTTCTGGAACGCGATGCCGTTCTCGGGCGCGTTGACCGTCGCCTCGAGCGTGCCGTCGCCGTTATCGACGATCGTCACGGTGAAGTCGAAGCTCGTCGGGTTTTCAGCCGTCACCTTTGCGGGCAGCTTATCCGTCTTCTCCTGAGCGCTGTAATAGAGCGTCCAAGTGGCGTTGCCCTTGTCATCCAGCTCCTTCGTGGCGTATCCGTCGGCCACTGCCTGGTCGAGCTTGTCGATCGTGTAGGTCATGGCCTCGTTCGTGCCGGTGAAGGTCACCTTGCCCGCCTCGCCGTCCTTCGCGGCGGCGTTCGTGCCGGTTGCCACCTTCGTGGAGGTGAACGCAGCGCCGTCATCCGGATCCGCGTCGCGCGTCACGATCTCGAAGTTGAACTCATCGGCCTTCATATTGCGCCCGGTGAGCGTCTTGGTGGCCTTAACATCCGCCGCCACGTCACCCGTCGTCGCGTCCGTGCCGTAGGTGTTCGTGAAGTCGGGCACTGCGGTCTGGTGAGCGTCCGCCGAAGTCGTCTGGTCGAAGACCGGCTTCTCAACGCCATCCTTCGTCACCTTGGTGTGGACGCTCATGGTGCCGTCGTGGTTGTCGATGGGCGTGATCTCGACGGTGTACTTCGCGCCATCGTAGGTGTAGCCCTCGGCACCGCCGTTCTTCTCTGTCACCGTGAAGCGGATGGTCTGGCCAGCGTCATCCTGGTCGAACGTCAAGGGCTGGTCGAACGGGCTCCACGTCACCGTGTTCGCGCTCGCCTTTTCGGGAGCGGGGTTCTTCCACTCAACCGGATCACCCACGGGGTCGCCGTCCTGGTTGAGCACCTGCGCCTCGAACGTGAACTGCCCCTCGGTGAGCGCATGGTTCTCGAGCGTCTTCTGGATGTTCAGGCCGCCGACCGCGTCATAATCCACGCTGGCCTCGTACGTATTGGTGAACGTGCCGTCCGTCACGATGCTGCTAGTATTCGTCACCACGAGGTCGCCCGTGTTCGGATTGTCCTCGACTTTGAACTTGAGCGTCGCCACGTTGTCGGCGTAGGTCAGACCGCCCTCGGTGGTACCGGCCTTCGCCTCCGTCACCTTGTACACATAGGTGCCAGGCTTGTTGAACGTCAGCGTCCCGAAGCCGAACGACACGTTCTGGCCGTTCTTCGCGCCTGCGCTCGAAACCGTCACCGTCGCCGGATCGGGCATGGCCTCGGCGGCAAGGTTGCTCTCAACCGAGTCGTCCGCCGCGATGGTGAACTCGAAGGAATCGCTCTCGAGCCAATCGCGACCCGTGATGACCTTGTTGAGCAGCCCAGCGGCCGAGGTGTCATACGTTGCGGCATCCGGCGCGTATCTGTTCTCGAACGTCACCGTCGGGATGGTGTAGTCAGCATCATCGGTGTTGCCAGTGTAGACCACATCATCGCCCGTCGGCTCGCCCGCAGCATCGCACGGCGTGATGGTCGTCACCACATGCATGGTGCCGTCGCCCTTGTCCACGACCGCAAGGTCAACGCGGTAGCTCAACGGGTCATAGGTCACGTTGGGCTTGATGGTCTGCTGGGAACCCGCAGCCGTAATCTCGTCCTGCGTGCTCAGCTCGTCCACGACGAAGCTGAACGTCTTGCCAGCGTCGTCCTGGTTGAACTTGAAGCCGTCACCCATGAAGATTTGCATGGTGCCGTCGGCCTCGTTGCCGAAGAGGCGATCGCCGTTCTCGAGCTTCGCGTTGGCCTCCTCAGCCGTGGTGCCCGTGCCGTCGATGCCCTTCACCGTGAAGGAGAACTCGCCCGCACGGAGCGCACGGCCGTCCAAGGTCTTCACGACCTGGATGCCGCCCGTCTCGCCGTCGCCGAAGTCGGTCGACGCGCTGTACTCGTTCTTGTACACGGCCTGGCTGTTGTCAGCGGCCACGACGTCCTTGTTGTCGTACGTGATGTTCTCGATCTTGAGCTTGCCCGCTTCGGCATCGACGCCCACGGTCACGGTCACGTCGGTCTCGTGCGTGTCGTACTTCATGCCCTTGGCGTCATCGGGCTTGGGCGTCTCGGTGATGGTGAAGTGGTAGGTGCCCACCTTGCTGAAGGTGATGCCGTTGAACGCGAACGGATATGCCGTGTCCTTGACCTTGGGGTTCTGGTCGTCATTGTCCGCGACCGTCACCGTGCAATCGTCCGGCATCTTCACGCCGTCCTGCTTCCTGTAACCCTCGGCCTCGGCGATGGTGAACGTGTAGCTGTCGCCGTTCCAGTTGCGGCCGTCCACGGTCTTGGTGCCATGGATGGAGGTATCGCCATCCTCAGTGGTGGTCACGTCATCCGGATCGAAGGTGTTCGTGAAGAGCGCCTGGTTGTCAGGCGCGGCCTGCGTGCCGTCGGCGTCAGTGAAGTACTCGACGGTCGTCTTGATGACAGCCTTGCCGGATTCATCCGTGGCGCGCACAATGGTCACCTTGGCGTAATAGACCTGCTCGCTATAGTCCATACCGGGGACGGGGTTGTAGGTGTCATCCTCAGTAAGCTCGTACCAGAACACCGCCGTGTTCTCGTCCTCGGGGAAGTCATAGTTATCGAACGTGATGCCGAACTGGGCCGTGGTGCCGGTGTTCGTCATCTTGGCGACGCGACCCGCCCCCTCGCCTTCGGCGTCGTCCGGCATAGGCGCTGTCGCGGCGGTATCGCCCACAGGCTTCAGCTCGAACTGGAAGTCATCGTTGTCGATACCGTAGTCTCCGCCGACCGCACTGGTAGCCTTCTTATTCGCCTGGATCGTCGCTTCGGTTTCGCCAACCTGATACGTGTTCACGAACTTAGCCGTACCAGGCTCGCCCCACGGGTCAAGCGCGGTGCCGTCATCGCGACGGGTCTGCTGGATGGTCGTTTCCGCCTTGAGCGTGCCATCGTGGTTATCGGTGACGGTAATGGTCACGCGGTAGCGTGCACGCGACGCACTCACGCCGGCAGGAATCGTAGACTGAGCATCGTTCTCGTAAATCGTGTAGCGATACACACCCGGCGTGTCGAACGACAGGTCTTTGAAGTTGAACTTAATGGGGTCTTCGCCCTTGTTGGGGTCGCCCTTCACAACCACGGTGTCCACCGCCGTGCCGGCGTCATCGGTTGTCCCTGACTGAAGCTGCGCGAGCACAAACGTGTAGCTCTCGTCATCCACCCAGGCACGGCCGTCGATTGCCTTCGTGCCGGTGAGGTCGGTCGAGCCCTTCACGGTCGCGGGCGTGGTGACCTTGTAGGTGTTGGTGAACGCGGCCTGCGCGGTCTCCGCGGCGGCGATGGTACCGGTATCGCCGGTCTTCTCGGTGTCGTAGCCACCCTCGGCATCTTCGGTCACGGTGTAGTGAGCGCCGTTGTTGAGGCCGTAGATGATGAGCTGCTGACCGTCATGGAGCTTATAGGTGGCGCCGCCGTCAGTGAACTTGATTCCGCCATCGACCGGGGTGGTTTGGCCGTCCTCGACGACCGCAGCGGTGTAGCTGCCCGACGCGCCATCCACATGAATCTTGAAGTCGAAGTCCACGCTCTCGTGGTAGGCGACATCCTCCTGCGGGAAGCCTGCAGGCGTCACAACGTCCTTGGAGATGGCGAGCGAGCCGGGCATCTCGATCCCGATGCGGCCGTTGTTACCGAGCGCGACGTTGATCGCATCGCCATTCCAGCTGGGGCTCAGCGCCTGCGTGGCGGTATGCGTCTTGTTGCTGGCGTCCGCCTTCGCGGTGTTGAAATCGCTCGCACGGCTCAGGCGCGGCTTGCCGGTCTTGATGTATACCTGGCCGTCCCGAATCTCATCGTTGTTAAGCTGGTCGTAAGGGCCCTTGATGCCGTAGTAATCCGGGTGGTTCACGAAGTTAGCCTTCGACACCTCGACGGCTTCCCAATTCTCAGTTGCGGTACCAGCCTTGTCATAGGTGAACTTGTACCAGAGACTGCCGCTGCCGCCCAGGTCGTCCTGCGTTGCGGGCTGCGTGCACGCCTCGTCCGTATAGACCGGCGTGTCCTCCTGGAAGTAGTAGAACGCGTTCTTCGTGGACGGCTCGAAGCTCGCCGTGGTGCTGCCCGTCGCGGTTGTGCCGTCGGCCGTGGTCGGGCGCGTCCAGTTATTCGAATAGAGGTACACCTGCGTGCCGTCCTCGGACGTGTTGCCGACGCCCTTGAGGTACGTATTCAGATCACTGCTCTCGTCTCCGAGCTGCTGAATCATGATGTCGTCGATGTTATCAACGACCTTCACGCCATAGAGCGCGCGGATGGGGAACGTCTCGTTCGGGTCGCTCGTAACGGTAGTTTCGCCGTCCTCGGTCTTCACGTTGTAATGCAACAGCGGGATGAGCGACGCCGGGATCTGAACCGTTACCGTGTCGCCCTGAAGCGCAGGATTCGTCGATTTCGCAACCGAAATCTTGATTTGGTTGATGTTGCTGAGGCTACCGCCATCCTTGTCAGTGTAGTTGCCCTCGACCGACACGTCCGGCATGGTGTAGGCACCGCCGTTGGCATCGTACTGCGCGGTGTACGGCGTGTTCTTATAGACAACCGTGAAGTTCTGCTCCGGATTGACCTCCATGTACGCGCCGAGCGTATCCGTGAAGGTGATATAGCCATCGTTGGACATGTTGAAGCCGTGGTCGGTATCGACCTCCGTCGGCACGCCGACAGCACCGGTCTGCATGTCCTCGGCGATTTGCTCAAAGACCTGGCTCAGGCTCTCTGCGTCGGTAGCCGCTTTGTAGTAGCTGTCCTCGCCTTGCGTATTCTCTGCACGCTGTCCCAAGCTATTGCGGTCGTTTGCCGTGGCATTCGGATAGTTGCTCGACATGGCATGCATGAAGCGGTCGCTCGACTGGGTGTTCTGATCCGCCGGGTCATTATCCGGATTGGCATTTTCGAAGATGCCAACCGAATAGATAATCGTAGGATTCTCAGCGGTCTTCAGGCCGCGCGCAATGCTTACCGCCTGGCTCGCCTGACTATTTGAGTCGGCCTCGCCATCCGCAAAGAAGATGACGACCTTCTGCGCGTTTGAACGAGCATCGTTATTAAGTATGTCGCGCGCCTCACTCATGCCGTCCTGGGGCGAGGTACCGCCGCCGGCTTCGATGTTCTCGACCGCACGTTTGAGGTCATCGGCGCCATCCCCGTAGCACGTCGTAAGCTGGGCATTGACCGTTGCGTTGTTTTCGTAGCTCACAATCGAGATGCGATGCCTGCTGTTAGCATCGCTTATGTTTGCGTTGGCCGCCTCAGTCTGGTCGATGAACTGAGAAACTGCCGCCTTGAGGGCATCAATACGGAGATTGCCCCCGCGATAGAACTGAATCTTGCCCTCAGTATCATTCGGATCGGTAATGGGCTCGATATTCTGGCCATTGAGGCGCCACGCCTCGTGGGTAACGCTACCGGTGCCCAGAATCGAGTTGTCGTCGACCTGCTCTTCGATCTCAACGTATTTGCCGTCTACCAACGCATAGTACTGCGGGGCAACGGATCCGCCGGTTGGTATTCCCGCGAACTTGTTGTAGTCGGATTCAACGATATCGTTCACGGGATAATACGCCGTGTCAGAAACGCGATTCTGCTCCATCGACCCAGAGCGATCCAGCACGAGCACGATGTCGAGGGGCTTGTCGGTATAGGTCACCTTGTTCGACGTGGAGGAGAGCGCCGAAAGGGCAACGAGGAAGTCGGAGGATTTCGCCTTGGTGATGGTGCCGCCGTTGGGATCGAGCTTGATGTCGCCCGTCGAGACGGACTTGTCCGTCCAGATGCGGCCGACGTTCGCGGTGCCGTTCGTGGCAACGCTCGCATTCATGTAATCTTTCCAGCTGTTGACCGTCATGTCGTCCGCGACAGGGGCGGATTCATCGCCCGCAGCGCGCCCCAGACCGAGCGCGTTCTGATATGCGCGGGCAACGGTGCCCACGGGGTCGGACGTGAGGTCGCCGAAGTCCGCGCCATCGGCATAGACCACCGCCGCGGTCAGTCCGAAGAACGCGAGCGCGAGCGCGCCGACGATAGCGATTGCGCGCTGGGCGAGGCGGCTATGGAGCAGCCCCTTCCCCGACGCGCCATGGGCAGGCCTTTTGCGACGATTGAAGTTCATTCCTGGCATGTGAACACCTATCCTTACTCCCCCGCGCGCGGATCCTCCTGTTTTTGCGCACGCGTACCCGCCCGAGCGAGCGGTATACAGGGTTCATTCTAGGTGGCGTAAACTATAGTTTACAGATATTTTTGTGGGGTGCCCCCTACTAAAAATGCTTATCCCCCTTACTGTTTGCGCTCGTCAGAGGCTTAAAATCGCGGAAAAAAAAAATGACTTCAAATTTACGCTCGATACTTGTTGAAACTTTTTCATCCGTAGGCGGCAGAGTTTCGCCCTCACGCGGCGCGCACCGCGGCGAGCGGTGGGTGGTGGGCGGCTGACACGCGACGTGCGGGCGGTCGGCGCTCGGCCGGCGCGCGCCCGGCGGCTGACATGCGCCCGGCGGCTGACACGCACCCGGCGCCCTTCGCGTGCAAATCCGTCAACTTTCACTACGAAGCCGCCCTCGCGGACGTCCTCATACACAGAGTTGTCAACTCTACACGCGAAGGCACGCACGGCGGCCAGCGGCGGGCAGGGACGGCACTCACCTCACCCGCGGCACGCGCCCAGACATCGTTACTCAATGGCGGCCGACGCCTTTACACCGCTCAGCATCAAACTGCCTGCTAACGCGCCCATCGCTCAGGGTGGCGATGAATTTTACACCCTGTTTGCGATCAATTTTGCACCCTCGCCGCGATGCGTTTTACACCCTGCGTGCGAGCGATAAAAAGGTGTCAGTCACCTATTTTTCATCGTCACTCAACATTTCGCCCATCACTCAAGCGTCACTCAGACATCACTCAGATTCACACTCAGATTCTGAGTGAAATCTGAGTGATGTCTGAGTGATGCATTGGTGTCAGTCACCTTGTTATCACCCGCGGCCATCGACCTCACTTCTTGATTTATAACTTCAGGTAATGAGGCCAGAAGTGAGGTTAATGCGGTTCTACCTGCGGTTTTATTGACCTCACTTATAACCTTAAAGTGAGGTTATAAATTTGAAGGTGGCGCCTACCATCAGCATCTCTCGGCATTTATACGAGGCCGACCCGATTCGCTTTACCTGTCGTAGTGTGAGTTCTAATTACGACTAAACAACGAGCAAGCTAGGGATTTAGTCGTATAACTCGACTAAACAACGGCCTCAGCATGCCTCCCATTGGACTAAAACGCACTTAAGAACGTATTTCTAGTCCAATCCCGATGCATCCGTTCCCGGGCGAGCGGTCGATCGTTATCCGGACTGATAAAAAGGTGACTGACACTTTTTTATCAATCATCGTCACTCAGACATCACTCAGAATATCACTCAGATTCTGAGTGTTGTCTGAGTGTGAGTTTGAGTGATTGAGAGATAGCCACGCGGGCGGCGCTTATCGCGCACAGTGCCCTTTCGCACACATCGCCTTATCTCCTGGAATTGCATATTCTCGAAGATAAGGCGGCCGTTCGACCGCCTTACTGGCTGGATTTGCATATTCTGGGAGATAGGCAGCGCCCTCGATGGCCGGGTGATAAAAAGGTGACTGACACCATTTTATCACCCGGCGCCCCTGGCGCGCCCTTCCCCGGCGCCCGCGCCCCCCTACTCCGTGCGCAAGGCGGTGACGGGATCCTTCTTCGCGGCCATGCGGCTCGGCGCCAGGCCGGCCAAAAACGAGAGCCCCACCGAGATGAGCACGAGCACCACGCCCGCGCCCAGGGGCACCGCCGCGAGGTTCTCCACGCCGGCCACCTGGTAGATGATCGCGTTCACGGGGATGTCCAGCAGCACCGTCACCACGATGCCCAGCACGCCGCTCACGAGCCCGATGATGAACGTCTCGGCCGTGAAGATACGGCTCACGTCCTTCTTGCTCGCACCGATGGCGCGCAGGATGCCGATCTCCTTCGTGCGCTCGAGCACGCTGATGTAGGTGATGATGCCGATCATGATGGAGCTCACCACGAGCGAGATGGCCACGAACGCGATGAGGATGTACGTGAGCGCGTTCACGATGGTCGTCACGCTCGACATGAGCATGCCCACGATGTCCGTGTATTGAATCTCCGTGCCCTCGCCGTCCTGCCGTATCTGCTCGTTGTAGTCGTCGATGAGCTGGTCGATCTCTTCCTTCGCCTCGAAGTCCACCGGGTAGATGTTGATGCTCGACGGGTCGTCCAGGCTCGCCTTGCCCAAGATCTCGAGGTTGCCTTCGTACGTGGCGTTATCGGTCTGCGCGGCCATCTGCTCGGAGAACGCCGCGGCGATGTCATCGTCGCTCATGCCGTCCGCGCGCAGGCCGTCGATGTACTCCGTGAGCTGCGCCGCCTGGTCGCTCGGCATCTGGCCGATCATGAGCTCGATGGCGTCCATGGAGAGGCTCACCGTGTTCTCCTCGAAGGGCAGCCCGGTGAAGATGTCCGTGCCGGGCGTGGCCTCCTGCGCCTGCACCGCGGGGCTCGCGTCCTCCTCCTCGATGAGGTGCTCCACGAGCTCGGGCGTGTAGAGCACCGCGCCCCAGTTGCTGCCGCTCGAGTTGTCCTCGCTCGGCCGCACGATGCCCACCACCTTGAGCTCGTCGGCCGCGTTTACGGCCTCGGTCATGTACGCCGTGTCGTCGCTCATGTCCGCCCAGGTGCCGTCGGCCTGCTCGGCGTACTTCTCGCTCTCGGGCAGCAGCTTGAACGTGAGGTCCATGAGCTCGTCGTAGGTGTAGGTGGTGGTGTCCGCCGCCTCGACCTTCTCGCCCGCGATCACGTCGGCCATCATGCCGCGCAGCTCGCTTTGGTCCATGAGGCCCAGCGCGTAGAGCGTGTAGTCCGAGATGCGGTCGTTCTTGTCGACGTAGATCACCACCTCGTTCCACGCCTCTGGCATGCGGCCGGCCACCACGTCGTAGTCGCGCTCCCAGGTGTCGCGGTTCGGCAGCAGCTCCGTCCACACGTCGTAGGCCGTGCCGCTCCCGCCCGACATGCTCGACATCATCTCGGTCTGGGTGTCGCCCATCGCGATGCCGAGCGACTCGAGCACCGTCGCGGGGTTCACCTGCTCCACGCCCTTGGACGTGTCGGATTTATATACGTTGATGGGCGTGGCGTAGGTGTACTCGATGGCGGTGGTGAGTGCGTCGATGTCGCCGGGGTTCGTGTCGAGCCAGGCCTTGATGGCCTCCATGTCGTTTTCGGTCGCGCCGTTCGCCAGGCCGGACACCATGTCGGTCACGAGATCCTTCGACTCCACCGCGCCGGACTCGTTCGCCGAGCTCAGCTCGTCGCTCGTGCCCATCATCGAGGTCATCATGCTCGCCATGTCCATGCTCGTGGCGTTGATGGTGAGCGGGTAGCTGCCCATCGTGGATTCCTCGGTGTCCTTGATGTAGTTCTGCGTGCCGTCCGAGAGCGACAGGATGAGCGCGATGCCGATGATGCCGATCGACCCGGCAAAGGCCGTGAGGAACGTGCGGCCCTTCTTGGTCATGAGGTTGTTGAACGAGAGGCTGAGCGCCGAGAGGAAGCTCATGGAGCGCTTGCCCTTGCGCGCGTCGGCCACCGCGTGCTCCTGGATCTGCTCCTGGGTGAGGCGCTCGCGCGCAGGGTCCACCGGGTCGGAGTCGCTCGTGATGAGGCCGTCCTTGATGCGCACGATGCGGTCGGAATACTCCTCCGCGAGCTGCGGGTTGTGCGTGACCATGATGACGAGGCGGTCGCGGCTGAGCTCCTTCAGGATCTCCATGACCTCGACGGAGGTGTCGGTGTCGAGCGCGCCCGTGGGCTCGTCGGCCAGGACGATCTCCGGATCGTTCACGATGGCGCGGGCGATGGCCACGCGCTGCATCTGGCCGCCGGAGAGCTGGTTGGGGCGCTTCTTCAGGTGGTCGCCCAGGCCCACGCAGCGCAGGGCTTCCTCCGCGCGGCGGCGGCGCTCGGCCTTGGGCGTGCCGGAGAGCAGGAGGGCCATCTCGACGTTCGCGAGCACCGTCTGGTGCGGGATGAGGTTGTAGCTCTGGAAGACGAAGCCCACGCTGTGGTTGCGGTACGTGTCCCAGTCGCGGTCGCGGTAGCTCTTGGTGGAGCGCCCGTTGATGACGAGGTCGCCGCGGGTGTACTGGTCCAGGCCGCCGATGATGTTGAGCAGCGTGGTCTTGCCGCAACCGGACTGGCCGAGGATGCTCACGAATTCGCGGTCGCGGAACGTGACGGAGATGCCCTTGAGCGCGTGGACGACGTTCTCGCCCGACGCGTAGTCCTTCGTGATGCCTTTGAGCTCGAGCACGGCGCTGCCTTTCTTCGATGTTGCTTGCCCTATGGTACCCATTTCGGGGGTTGAGCGGGCACGGGAGCGCGGGGTGCGCGGGGCGCGTGCGTGCGGCCGGCGCGCCTGTGTGAGAAAATGGCAGGGCGATAATTTGGTGTCAGTCACCTTTTTATCAGGCGCTCGCGCCTGATAAAAAGGTGACTGACACCAAATTATCGCCCCACTAACGTATCACCTCGCGGATAAGGAACGCCCATGTCGAAGCGGACGCGCTCGGAAAAGGACAACGCAGGCCCCTGCCCCATCATGCGCGCATGCGGCGGCTGCGCGTGGCTGGGCGTGCCGTACAGAAAGCAGCTCAGGCGAAAGCAGGCGGCGATGGAGGAGCTGTTCCGGCCGCTTCTCGATCGCTTCGGCTGGGACGTTGAGATCGACCCCATCCGCGACATGGGCGGCACCTCCGAGACCGAGGGGAAGCTCGCCTCGCCGCGCGCGTTTCGCTACAAGGCGGCGACCCCCTTCGCGCCGCTGCCGGACGGGCGCATCGCCTGCGGGTTCTACGCCGCAGGGACGCACCGGATCGTGCCCGCCGCAGATTGCGCCGTCGAGGCACCCGGCGCGCGGCGCATCCTGAACGAGGTCGCGCGCGTGGCCGAGGGCCTGGGCATGCGCGCCTACGACGAGGACACCCACCGCGGCCTGCTGCGCCACGCCGTGGTGCGCCTGGGCTGGCGCACGGACGAGAGCATGCTCACCGTGGTGACGGCCAACCGCGACCTGCCGCGCAAGCAGGAGTTCGCGCGCGAGCTCCTCGCCTTGAGCCCGCGCATCACCTGCGTGGCGCAGAACGTGAACCCGCGCCCCGGCAACGCCATCCTGGGGCCGGAGACGCGCGTGCTCGCCGGCGAGCCGTGCATGCACGATGAGCTGCTGGGATGCACGTTCGCCATCTCGCCCACGTCGTTCTACCAGACAAACCCGCAGCAGACCGAGGTGCTCTACCAGCTGGCGATCGAGGGCATGGCGCTCCGGCCGAACGACATCCTCGTGGACGCCTACTGCGGAAGCGGCACGATCGGCCTGTGCGCAGCGCATGCGGCAGCCCAGAGTGGCACGCCGGTGCACCTGCTGGGTATCGAGCAGAACGAATCGGGCGTGGCGGACGCGCGGCTCAATGCGCGCCTCAACGGCCTCACGCCGGAGCAGGCGACCTTCGTTGCCGCGGACGCCACCGCCTACCTGCGGAAAGCCGCCGGCGAGGGCGCGCGCTACGACGTGGTGGCGCTCGACCCGCCGCGCGCCGGCTCCACGCCCGCCTTCCTCGAAGCTGCGATGGCCACGGAGCCGCGGCGCATCGTCTACATCAGCTGCAACCCCGTGACGCAGGCACGCGACCTCGAGGTGCTCGGAGCGGGCGGCTACCGCCTGCTGCGCCTCACGCCCGTGGACATGTTCCCGCACACGGAGCACGTCGAGACCGTCGCCGTCCTCGCCCGCGCGTGATGGGTTGGTTGGGGACGTGTTCCTTTCAACCCATTTTTGCGCTGATGGGTTGATTGGGGACGTGTTCCAACCAACCCATTTTTGCGCCGGATTCCCAAAGTGGGCGAAACGAACGGTTTATACGGGGGTGTCCAAGTAGCCAGGAAATCGGCGACCTCGCTACCTGCGCTTTTATTGGCGCGTAGCCCTTTGCTACTTGAGGGGGTGCCGATAAACCGCTCGTTTCGCGCCATCTGGGTTTGCGAGCCATCCGCGGCGCGAAAAAACCGCCCGATACCGAGGCGCCAATCTGTTTGAGAGGCCTAATGTAAATTTACCCCAGGGGTATTTTTACATCCGTCAGCACATCGCGTGTCGGAGCTCTCCTCGGGAAAGATGTAAAAATACCCCTGGGGTAATTTTACATGCCCCTCGCAGTAGCGTTACGCAAGCACATCCTCGTCAATCGCAAGCATCCAGGCTACGTACACGCTCTGGTAGTGGCCGTGCAGGATCTGAAACGGGTCGATGTGCGCGACGAGCGCCTGCACCACGGAGGCCACCCCGCCCGGCGTCGTGAGCTCGGAGACCGACGCGACCTTGGCGCTCACGTCGTCGATGACCGAGCGCACCGCCCGCTCGTTCTCGGGGTCGTACGGGCTCCCCTCGCCCGCCGCGTCCGCGCCGACCAGCTGCTCGTAGCTGGCGCAAAAGGCCTCGAAGTGCTCGTCAAAAGCCTCGTCGTCCAGGCCGGGAAGCTCGATGTCCACGCCGTAGCGATCGTAGCCCCAAGCGGAAAGCGGCAGGTAGGTCATCATGTCCGCGGGGTTCGCGATGTTGAAGATGTTGTTGTAGCGCGCGTCCGAGGCCGAGGCGCTCGTCGTGCAGCCGGGCGAGGCGAAGGTGTAGGCGCACACGATGTCGCCGGACGCGAGGCCCATCGGGGCGTCGGGCGCGTCCGCGGCGTCGCGAGCGGCGTCTTCGCCCGCGCCCGCGTCCTCGCCCGAGACCCCGCACCCCGCGAGCTCGTCATCTGCCATCGCTGCGACGATGTTCGCGATGGCGCCGCCGCGGCTGTGCCCCGTGAGCACGACCGTCACGTCGTCGCCGCGCGCATGGCTCTCGCGCACCCACGGCTCGAGCGCCGCATAGATCTCATTCGCGGCGTCCGAGTAGCCGCGGTGGTACCCCTCGAGCCCCTCGGCCACCGACCGCTCGTCGTGCAGGTACAGGTTGCTCACCCATTCCGCCCCGTAGCTGCCGCGCACCGCGACCACGATCACCGACCGGGTCTCGTCCCCCACCGCCACGCGCTTGCGCGCCATGGCATAGGCGACCGAGTCCTCCTCGCTCGTGAACACGTTGAGCACCTGATCGACGATCTCGCTGCGGTAGCGGTACGACTCGGTGCTGACCTCGGTGAAGCCCAGGCCGTGCAGCGCCTCCTCCATATATGCCGGGCCGTCCGCACCCGACTGGTAGTGGCCCGACTCCGCGTACGCGAGCGACGAGAGCACGGAAGCCGTGCACGCGAGCTCATGGTTATATATGTAGGGGTCGGCGACCGCCCAGGCGTCGTCCCAGACGAGCGGCGCCACCGCCTCGCGCGCGCCCGTCTCGAAGAACGTGAGCGCCGCCTCGATCTCGTAGCGCCCCGCGGCCACCGCGGTCTCGGCGTACGCCGCCTGCGGACGCGCGCCGGAATCGACGCCGCCCAGGCCGCGGCGCGCCTGCTCGTAGCGATAGAGCAGCGAGAACGCCGCCACCAAAAGCAGCGTCGCGAGCACGATGCCCACCGCGAGCGGCACGCGGACGAGCGCCGCGCGCAGCACCGAGGTCATGCCGCGCGCGTCACGCACGGTCGCCCCCGGCCTGCTCGCCTGCTTCACCCGCCGCCTGCGCGGACGCCTCGTCCACGAGGTGGCGCAGGTCGCAGACGCCGGCGTTCGCGAGCGCTCCGAGCATCGTGGCGCGGTCGCGGTTCATGATGAGCTCCTGCGGGAAGTGGATCTCCTCGAGCATGCGCTTCGTGGTGGGGAACTGGCCGATCTGGTACGCCATGTGCGCGTCGCTCGACACCGAGATGCCCACGCCCAGCTCGGCGCAGCGCTCCGCGATGCGGCGGCACGTGTCCACCGTCCCGCCCGTACGGTCGCCCTCGAGGCTGTGCTCGTTGATCTCGATGAGCTTGCCGCGCTCCTTGGCGGCCGTGAGCACCTCGTCCAGGTCGAACGGCACGCCCGCGCGACCGGTGTGGCCGAGCACGAACACGCGCGGCTCGGCGAGCACGCGCAGGTACATCTCGGTCGTCTGCGCGATGGAGGCGCTCTGGGCGAAGCTGCGGTCGTGCACGCTCGCGATGAGGTAATCGAGCCCCTTGGTGACGCGGTGGAAGAGGCTCTCGCCACGCGTGCAGCGGTCGGTCGTGATGTTGTCCGTCGAGATGATGTCCTGGCCGAAGAACCCGCCCTCGAGCGTGGCGATGTCGACCTCGGCCGCGCGCAGCAGCGTGACGCCGTCCCAGGTGCGCGGCCAGATGACCTGGTTCGTGAAGAACTGGAAGTTGCGCAGGTGCTGCTCGGGGTAGAGCATGCAGCTGAAGTGGTCGGACGAACCCAGGAGCTCGAGCCCGGCGGCGCGGGCGGCCGCGACGTTTTCCGCGAGGGTCGAGTATGCGTGGCGCGAGAACAGGGTGTGCGTGTGGATGTCGGTTCTGATGTCGAGCGTCATGATGCCCAGCCTTTCCGCCCGCCGCGCACGGTGGCGCCGCGGACGAGCGCGATGCCGCCCGATTGTGCCGGCGGCGTCCATGTTTATGCCATTATGCCGTGGTTCTTTGACGCAACGGGGCAAAATGCCGGGCTTCGCGGAAGTCGCACGAGCCGGGAGGGCGCCGCGGGCGGGAGCGGGGCGCCAGGCAGGCGGCTGGGCGGGGCGCAAGGCGGGCAGGAGCCCCGAATTTCGAGCGCATCGCCGCGCGCGGACGGGTTTTCGACCTCCCGCGCGACCCCGCCAACCCAAAGTGCGCGAAATGAACGTTTTATAGGCACCCCCTCAAGTAGCAAGGGGTCGCGCACCAACAAAAGCGCAGGTAGCCGAGTTGCCCTTGTGCCGGCTACTCGGCTACCCCCTCATAAAACGTTCGTTTC
>NZ_CAPF01000102.1:0-5075 GCF_000321165.1 Enorma timonensis | reverse complement strand
CCGCGCGGCCGAGCGAGAGCCGCGCCGGCGCGTACCTTGGGAACCGGATACCGCGAGGCGCACGAGCGAGTGATCGCGAGTGCGCGCTCGGAGGGGAGATGGCGGGAGCCATCTCCGGAAAGAATGTAGCGATGCACTCGAACCAGTACAGGGAAGAATAGCAATCTTCCCCGTCATCCAGGACATCGCCCAAACGGAATGGAATCCGATCGGCGTTTAAGCCGGCCGGAGCGGGCCTCGCGCCCGGCGCCCCCTCGGGGGCTCTGGACGGAGAGTTCGATCCTGGCTCAGGATGAACGCTGGCGGCGCGCCTAACACATGCAAGTCGAACGGCACCCACCTCCGGGTGGAAGCGAGTGGCGAACGGCTGAGTAACACGTGACCAACCTGCCCCCCGCACGGGGACAGCCGCGGGAAACCGCGGGTGATACCCGGTGGCCCCGGGCGGACGCATGTCCGCCCGGGCATAGCTCCGGCGGCGGGGGATGGGGTCGCGGCCCATCAGGTAGACGGCGGGGTGAAGGCCCACCGTGCCGACAACGGGTAGCCGGGTTGAGAGACCGACCGGCCAGATTGGGACTGAGACACGGCCCAGACTCCTACGGGAGGCAGCAGTGGGGAATCTTGCGCAATGGGGGGAACCCTGACGCAGCGACGCCGCGTGCGGGATGGAGGCCTTCGGGTCGTGAACCGCTTTCAGCAGGGACGAGACTGACGGTACCTGCAGAAGAAGCCCCGGCTAACTACGTGCCAGCAGCCGCGGTAATACGTAGGGGGCTAGCGTTATCCGGATTCATTGGGCGTAAAGCGCGCGTAGGCGGCCGCGCAGGCGGGGGGTCAAATGCCGGGGCTCAACCCCGGCCCGCCCCCCGAACCGCGCGGCTTGGGTCCGGCAGGGGAGGGTGGAACGCCCGGTGTAGCGGTGGAATGCGCAGATATCGGGCGGAACACCGGTGGCGAAGGCGGCCCTCTGGGCCGGCACCGACGCTGAGGCGCGAGAGCCGGGGGAGCGAACAGGATTAGATACCCTGGTAGTCCCGGCCGTAAACGATGGACGCTAGGTGTGGGGGGACGATCCCCCCGTGCCGCAGCCAACGCATTAAGCGTCCCGCCTGGGGAGTACGGCCGCAAGGCTAAAACTCAAAGGAATTGACGGGGGCCCGCACAAGCAGCGGAGCATGTGGCTTAATTCGAAGCAACGCGAAGAACCTTACCCGCGCTTGACATATGGGTGAGCCCGGGGAGACCCGGGGGCCGAGAGGAGCCCATACAGGTGGTGCATGGCTGTCGTCAGCTCGTGTCGTGAGATGTTGGGTTAAGTCCCGCAACGAGCGCAACCCCCGCCGCGTGTTGCCATCATTCAGTTGGGAACCCACGCGGGACCGCCGGCGCCAAGCCGGAGGAGGGCGGGGACGACGTCAAGTCATCATGCCCCTTATGCGCGGGGCTGCACACGTGCTACAATGGCCGGTACAGAGGGTTGCCACCCCGCGAGGGGGAGCGGATCCCGAAAGCCGGCCCCAGTTCGGACCGGGGGCTGCAACCCGCCCCCGTGAAGTCGGAGTTGCTAGTAATCGCGGATCAGCATGCCGCGGTGAATGCGTACCCGGGCCTTGTACACACCGCCCGTCGCACCACCCGAGTCGTCTGCACCCGAAGCCGCCGGCCCAACCGTTAGGGGGGAGGCGTCGAAGGTGTGGAGGGCGAGGGGGGTGAAGTCGTAACAAGGTAGCCGTACCGGAAGGTGCGGCTGGATCACCTCCTTTCTAGGGAGAACCGCTTCTTAGGAAGACATCATTTTTCAGAACTTATCCCACGAGTGGAGCCGCGGCGCGTGCCCGCGGCCCGCCCTCCCCTCCGAGGCCTCCTCGCGGCATCCGGCCCCCGGGGCGACGCCCCGCGTACCTTGAGAGCCGCATAGCGCGCAGCCACGGGAGGGATCCCGTAGGCTGGCGCGATCTCCTACAGACCATCTTACTTAATAGAGATTTTGACGTGGGAAGCATCAATCATGACGACGATCGCGGAGGACAATGTTCCTTCGATACACCATCTGATATGGATAGCATGAGCGTGGCGCCGGCCCGGACGGGCCGGCAAGATACCACGGGCGCACGGCGGATGCCTTGGCGCAGGGAGCCGACGAAGGGCGCGGCAAGCCGCGATAGTCCCCGGGGAGGCGCACACGGCCTTCGATCCGGGGGTACCCGAATGGGGGAACCCGACGGCAGCGGTGCCGTCATCCCCGCCCTGAATCCATAGGGGCGGGGAGGGGGACCGGGGGAACTGAAACATCTAAGTACCCCGAGGAGGAGAAATCAATCACGAGATGCCCCGAGTAGCGGCGAGCGAAAGGGGCCGATGGCCAAACCGGCGAGCGCATGCGCGCGGCAGCGTTCGCGCCGCCGGGGTTGTAGGGCGCCGCGCCCCGGGGCTGCCGCCCCGGGCGCGCGCGAGGCAGGGTAGCGGAACGGCATGGGAAGGCCGGCCGCAGCGGGTTAGAGCCCCGTACGCGTACCCTCGCCGAGCGCGCGGAGGCGTCCCTGAGTAGGCCCGGGCACGTGAAACCCGGGCCGAAGCCGGGTGGACCACCATCCAAGCCTGAACACTACCCTGCGACCGATAGCGAACGAGTACCGTGAGGGAAAGGTGAAAAGCACCCCGGGAGGGGAGTGAAACAGCACCTGAAACCGTGCGCCCACGAGCAGTCGGAGCACCTTCATGGTGTGACGGCGTGCCTTTTGTAGAATGAGCCAGCGAGTCAGACGCGCGCGGCGAGGTTAAGCTTGGAAGCGAGCCGCAGCGAAGGCGAGTCCGAACAGGGCGTCTATAGTCGCGCGCGCTGGACGCGAAGCCGGGTGAGCTATCCCTGGGCAGGCTGAAGCGGGGGTAAGACCCCGTGGAGGGCCGAACCGCAGTCCGTTGAAAAGGGCCCGGATGACCTGGGGATAGGGGTGAAAGGCCAATCAAACCCGGAGATATCTCGTTCTCCCCGAAATAGCTTTAGGGCTAGCGTCGGGGGTTCTCCCGCGGGGGTAGAGCACCGGACGGGTGAGGGGGCTTCGCCGCCTACCGATCCCGACCGAACTCCGAATCCCGCCGGACCACACCCCGGCAGTCAGAGCATGTGGGCTAAGCTGTGTGCTCGAGAGGGAAACAGCCCGGACCGCCCGCTAAGGCCCCAAATTCCGCGCCGAGTGGCAAAGGATGTGCGTCCGCCCAGACAGCCAGGAGGTTGGCTTAGAAGCAGCCACCCCTTCAAAGAGTGCGTAACAGCTCACTGGCCGAGTGGACATGCGCCGACAATACACGGGGCTAAGCGCGGAGCCGAAGCGGCGGGTACCCCTTCGGGGGTACGGTAGGGGAGCGTCCCGCGCGGGGCGAAGCCGGAGGGCGACCGACGGTGGACCGCGCGGGAGCGAGGATGCTGGCATGAGTAGCGAGAGACTGGAGAGTAACCAGTCCGCCGTGAACCCGAGGTTTCCTGGGCGAGGCTAATCCCCCCAGGGTCAGTCGGGGGCTAAGGCGAGGCCGGCAGGCGTAGCCGAAGCGCAGCAGGTGGACATTCCTGCACCGCGCGCGAACCGCTATGACCGACGCGGCGACGGATGGGGGTGGCTCGGCCGGGTTCTGGACGTCCCGGTGATGGGGTGAGGCCCGAGGCGGAGTGAAGTACCCGCCTCGTCAAGGGTTAGGCCCCGGACGAAGCGACTGAGCGAAGCGAGTGAGCCCGAGGTCCCTAGAAAAACCGCTAGGCAGGCGCGCGCGCGCCCGTACCGCAAACCGACACAGGTGGGTGGGTAGAACATACCGAGGCGATCGGGTCAACCGTGGTCAAGGAACTCGGCACAATGGCCCCGTAACCTAGGGAGAAGGGGTGCCGCCGCGTACGTGAACCGCCTCGCGCGGGGAGCGGAGGGCGGCCGCAGTGAAGAGGCCCAAGCGACTGTTTACCAAAAACACAGGACTCTGCAGAAGCCGCAAGGCGACGTATAGGGTCTGACGCCTGCCCGGTGCCGGAAGGTCACGCGGAGGGGTCAGCCGCAAGGCGAAGCTCCGAAGCCAAGCCCCGGTAAACGGCGGCCGTAACTATAACGGTCCTAAGGTAGCGAAATTCCTTGTCGGGTAAGTTCCGACCTGCACGAAAGGCGCAACGACTTGGGCGCTGTCTCGACCACGGACCCGGTGAAATTGCACTGGTCGTGAAGATGCGACCTACCCGCGGAAGGACGGAAAGACCCCGTGAACCTTCACTGCAGCTTTGCATTGGCCGCTGCTCGGGAGCGTAGAGGATAGGCGGGAGGCTTTGAAGCGGGGGCGCCAGCCCCCGTGGAGCCGGCCTTGGAATACCGCCCCCTCCCGTGCGGCGTCCTAACCCCAGGCCGCGATCCGGCTGGGGGACCGTGCGAGGCGGGCAGTTTGACTGGGGCGGTCGCCTCCTAAACGGTAACGGAGGCGCGCGAAGGTTGGCTCGGGGCGGTCGGCAACCGCCCTCATAGAGTGCAAGAGCGCAAGCCAGCTTGACTGCGAGACCCACAAGTCGAGCAGGTGCGAAAGCAGGCTCTAGTGATCCGGCGGCCCCACGTGGGAGGGCCGTCGCTCAACGGATAAAAGGTACTCCGGGGATAACAGGCTGATCTTGCCCAAGAGTCCACATCGACGGCAAGGTTTGGCACCTCGATGTCGGCTCATCGCATCCTGGGGCTGGAGCAGGTCCCAAGGGTACGGCTGTTCGCCGTTTAAAGCGGTACGCGAGCTGGGTTCAGAACGTCGTGAGACAGTTCGGTCACTATCCTCCGCGGGCGCAGGAGACTTGATGGAGGCTGCCCCTAGTACGAGAGGACCGGGGTGGACGCACCTCCGGTGAACCGGTTGTCGACCAACGGCACGGCCGGGTAGCCGCGTGCGGCGCGGATAACCGCTGAAGGCATCTAAGCGGGAAGCCGTTCCAGAGATGGGGTCTCCTTCCGGTAAGGGCACCGGTAGAACACCGGTTCGATAGGCGGCAGGTGCAAGCGCGGCGACGCGCTCAGCCGAGCCGTACTAATCGCCCGAGCTCTTTCCGCATCCCGGCC
>NZ_CAPF01000103.1:0-2083 GCF_000321165.1 Enorma timonensis | reverse complement strand
GAAACGAACGGTTTATGAAGGGGTGCCCGAGTAGCGAGGGGTTGCGCGCTAATAAATGCGCAGGTAGCAGGGTTGCCGATTTCCCGGCTACTTTGCCCACCCCCTATAAACCGCTCGTTTGGACGATTTTGGGAAGCGAGGGGCTGCGCGCGGGCCGTCTGAAGGCAGTTTGCAGCCCCTCGCGGCGCCCCGCGATGCCCAAAACGGCGCCCCGCGACGCCCAAACCGCGACCGGCGGCGTCCGGCCGCGCCCAAACCGGCACCCCCGGCAGCGCAGCCTCGCGCCGCTACCCCTGCAGATCCGGGTTGACGAGCTCGTCCGAGCTGGCGTTCGCACCCTCCGCGCCCACGTCGGCCTGCACGTCGTCGGCGGAAACGGACGGCGTCTCCTCCGTGACCGTGCAGATCATGATGGCGCGGTGGTCGGCCGGCGCCAGGCCGCTGCAGGTCACGAGCGCGAGCACGCGGTCGGTCGAGGCGATGCGCTCGTCGACGTCGCTCGCCTCCGCCTGGGCGTAGCCGCGCAGATCCTCGAGGTAAGCAGCGAGCGCCGCCTGGTCGCCGAAGTTCTCCTGCCGCGCCTCGACGTAGGTCTCGGGCACGCGCGCGGTGTAGAGCGGCGACAGTTTGTAGGTCGTCTCGGGCGTGAGGTAGTACACCGTGGTCATCTTGTCGAAGTTCGCCTGGTCAAGCGTCTTCTCGATGGGGTCGAACATGGAGCCGTTGCTCATGTGGTGGCCGTAGACCGTCGTCTGCTGGCCCACCATGCCGGGCGCCTGCTGGTCGCAATCGAGCATGATGCTGCCGCTCTCGTTCCACGAGCCGTCGGGCAGCGCGCGCAGGTACTGGTCGTTCGTGTCGCCCTGCACCACGGGGAAGCTGATGTCCGTGCCGGGGATGTAGATCCACGCGACGATGTCCTCGCTCACCTGCTTGAGCGCGTCCCAGTCGACGACGGGCACGCCGTCGCCGCTGGAGTCATCCACCGTCACGTACTGCGAGAGCTCGTCGTACGCGGCGCCCGCCTTCTGGTAGCCGATCTGCGCGGAGATGAAGATGCCGGCCGCGACGAGCAGCAGCAGGATGCCGACGCCGATGAGTACCTTCGAGACGATGTCGCGCCCGCTGCGCTTGCGCGGCGCGCCGGAGGAGCGGGAAGCACGGGAGCCGTGTCCGGCCGCAGTGCGGGAGCGGGAGGCGGCGGAGCGAGAAGCCGCCGAACGGGAGTAGGGCGACGGCGCGTGGGGTGAAGCCGGGCGGGGTGCCTCGACGCGGGCGGGACGCGCGTAGGGCGACGTCGGCGGGGTGGCCGAACTGTGCGCTCGGGATGCCGATGCGTGGGAGTGGGGGGCTGCCTCGCGGGCGTTGGGTGTGGCCGAACTGTGCGCTGCCTCGCGGGCGTGAGGCGCAGCCGCGCGGGGCGTGGCCGCATGCGAACCCGAGCTGTGCGCGGTCGCGTGCGCGGACGAACCCGGGACGGCGCGGTGCGATCCCGCGCTGCGAGCGGGCGGGACGTTCGTGGCTCCGGGGTGCGTCGCGCCATGATGCGGCGTGCGGGGAGCGCGCGGCGCGTCGCCCGCGAAATGCGAGCCGTTGCCCCGCGGGCTCGGCGACGCCTGGCCGCCCGTCGTCTCGGCTTCCTGCTTCGGACGGAACCGTCTGCCCTCGTATGCCGCCATGAAACCTCCGTGCGTCATGCGATTCAAACAATAACTCACCAGTATAGGCGATGCGCGAGCACGCTCAGGTAAAGAGGAGGTAATCCCACATCAGGTACGAAATTGGCGTGGCGCGGCGAGAAGCCTGCGACGCGCGGGGCGCTGCGGACGCACAGCGAGTCGCCCACGGCTGAGCATCGCACGGCCGCCCGTCGTCCTCTCGCCTCACGCCTCGTGGGATTGCTCCCAGGTGTGGTCGTGCTCCTTCTCGACGACGCTGCCGTCCGCGACGGGGTCGGCCTGCGTGAGGTTGAGCGGGTCGAAGCCCTCCATGAACTTGTCGCGGCCGAAGCTCGGTGGGATCGCCACGGGGTACACGCCGGTGAAGCACGCCGTGCAGTACCCACGCTTGCCGCAGCCGGCGG
>NZ_CAPF01000104.1:0-1653 GCF_000321165.1 Enorma timonensis | reverse complement strand
CGGCGGGCGGATGCAGGCGCGGGCGGGCGCCAGCGCCGGACGAGGCCCCAGCCCAGCGTCCCAGCCCCCTACGCGTCCCCCGCCCGCGCGTCGTCGATCTCCGCGTCGAGCTCGTCGGAATACACGCTGTCGAACGATTCGTCGAACGCCTCGTCGATGCTCGCGGCGCCCAGATCGTTCTGCGCGAGCTCGTCCTCGAGGCTCTGCGCATGGCGGGCGGCGCGCAGCCGCTCGATCTGGGAATCGGACATCACGCGCGTGTTCGTCATCACGCCGTTGAGCATCACGAACGGCCGCTTGAAGGCGGAGAGCACCGCGCGCACGAGGATCGAGAACGCCCACACCGCGTACACGCTCGAGAGGATCGCCTCAAACGCGCCCGCGCCCAGCAGCAGCTCGTCCGTGTGACCGGAGAGCTCCGCGCCGCTCGTGGGCGCGATCCCGAGCGCCGGCGCCAGGCCGCTCGCCGCCGTCACGCCGCTCGTGGGGAAGAGCGCGCCCAGCCAGCTCGGCAGCAGCAGAAACACCCAGAAGAGCAGCCCGTAGCGGGCGATATATGCCCCGTTCGTCGCCGCGGAGCCGTCCGGCCGCACCACGCGCAGGCGCAGCGCCATGTGGCCGGGCGTCTGGCCGCGCGTGAGGCAGGGCACGAGCATGAACACAACGCCCGTGGCCACGAGCGCGCCGATGAGCCCCTCGTAGCGCCCGGTCACGCCGAGCGAGACCACGTTCGTCCACAGCCAGACGATGCCCTGGCAGAGAGCCATATCGATGGCGAACGCCAGCAGCCGCCGCGTGAACGACGTGTGCTCCGAGCCGCGCACGATGGAGCGGGCGTCCACGTCGCGCAGGTCGGGCAGGGACCGGCAGAGCGGGAACGACAGCCAGAAGCCCAGCATGGCGCCGGCAGTGTTCGTGATGAGGTCGTCCACGTCGAAGAGGCGGTACGGGTGCTCGTACAGGCCGAACAAGCCCGTGAGCTGCGACGTCTCGAAGAAGAGCGTGAGGCCGAAGCCCAGGAGCAGCGCCTGCCACCACCTGCGGTGGAAGAGGTAGCGCAGATACACGCCGAAGGGCACGGTGAGCAGCACGTTGAAGTAGACCGTGTAGACGGCCGGCAGGCGCAGGAAGGCGAGCAGGCTCGAGAGCGAGTCGATGCGGTCGAGGCCGCTCGCGCGCAGCTGCTGCATGAAGTGGAACGGCTGGAGCTGCGGGTGCTGGGCGCTCGCGACGTAGATGGCGCGGTCGGCCGGCAGCGGCAGGATCACCATGAAGTACGCGCACATGAGGTAGAAGATGAACGACGCCACGAGGAACGTCTTCCACGCCGAGATGCTGCCATAGCGGCGGTACTGGTAGATGGCGTACGGCAGCGAGAGCAGGGCGGACGCGAGCGGGAACAGCAGCGCCGCGATGCGGATGTTGTCCACGTAGCCAGCCATGTCGCACCCCTCTCTCCGGCGTCGCGGCCCCGCGCCGCGTCGAGCAAGCATACCGCATTTTGACAAAATCCAGACAGGCTGGTTTTTATCATCACTGCGCGGGTGAAGCGGGCGCGGGCGGCGGCCGCTTGCCGCCAGCGTTCGCCGGCCGCCAGCATTCGCCAGCCGCCGCCGTCCTTCGAGCACAAAGTTGACGGATTTATGCACGAAG
>NZ_CAPF01000105.1:0-1584 GCF_000321165.1 Enorma timonensis | reverse complement strand
TGGCGCCCGCCCGCGCCTGCATCCGCCCGCCGCCCGAGGCCCGCGCCGCCCGCGCGCTTCGCCCGCCCACGTTACATGCGTGTTACCGTGCCGTCCGCCGCCGGGGCATGCCATAATCTCATGGTGGAACAACGGCGCGGAGGGGTTTCCGATATGGTTGATGTGCACGGTGAGAGCATGCGGGCGGATGACGCCCTGCACGAGGAGTGCGGCGTCTTCGGCGTGTGGGCGCCGGGGCGCGACGTCGCGCGGCTCGCGTATTTCGGCTTGAAGGCGCTGCAGCACCGCGGCCAGGAATCGGCCGGCATCGCGGTGGGCGACGGCGGCACGGTCATGGTGCGCAAGGACCTGGGGCTCGTGGACCAGGTGTTCACCGACGCCGACCTCTCCTCGCTCACGGGCGACCTCGCCGTGGGGCACGTGCGCTACGGCACGGCGGGCGCCAAGAGCTGGGAGGCCGCGCAGCCGCACCTCTCCACCATCAACGACGTCATCATCGCGCTCGCGCACAACGGGACGCTCGTGAACACCGACGAGCTGCGCCGGCAGCTCATCGAGCTGGGCGTGCCGTTCCTCTCCAATTCCGACTCCGAGGTGGCGACGAAGCTCATCGGCTACTTCACCCAGCGCACGAGCCACCTGCGCGAGGGCATCCGCAAGACCATGGAGCTCATCCGCGGCGGCTACGCCATGGCGCTCATCAACGAGCAGGCGCTCTACGCGTTCCGCGACCCCTACGGCATCCGCCCGCTCGTTCTCGGCATGATCCCCGCCGATGGGTTGGATGGGGATGGGTTGAAAGGAACCCGTCCCCAACCAACCCATGGGTTGAATGGGGACGGGTTCCTTTCAACCCCTTTTTCGCCCGACGCGGCCGCCGGCTGGGTCGTCGCGTCCGAGACCTGCGCCCTCGACATCGTGGGCGCTGAGTACGTGCGCGACATCCGCCCCGGCGAGATCCTGCGCATCAGCGCCGAGGGGCTCGTGTCCGAGCAGGGCGTGCCCGCCGCGCCCGAGACCGCGGAGTGCATCTTCGAGCAGGTCTATTTCGCCCGGCCGGACTCCTTCATGGGCGGTAAGTCCGTGTACGCGTGCCGCTACGACATGGGGCGGCAGCTCGCGCGCGAGGCGCCGGTCGACGCGGACATGGTCATCGGCGTGCCCGATTCCGGCCTGCCGCCGGCGGAGGGTTACGCGCACGAGAGCGGCATCCCCTTCGGCGAGGGGCTCATCAAGAACCGCTACGTGGCGCGGACGTTCATCCAGCCCACGCAGGAGCTGCGCGCGATGGGCGTGCGCATGAAGCTCAACCCGCTGCGCGACATCATCGCCGGCAAGCGCCTCGTGGTGATCGACGACTCCATCGTGCGCGGCACCACCATGGTGCAGCTCGTGCGGATGCTGCGGCAGGCGGGCGCGCGCGAGGTGCACGTGCGCGTGAACAGCCCCGAGGTCGTGTGGCCGTGCTTCTACGGCATCGACACCGACGTGCAGGCGCAGCTCATCAGCGCGAACAAGTCGGTGGACGAGATCTGCCGCTTCATCGGGGCGGATTCGCTCGCGTTCCTCTCGGTGGAGGGCATG
>NZ_CAPF01000106.1:0-1523 GCF_000321165.1 Enorma timonensis | reverse complement strand
TTTCGCTCACTTTGGGAAACACTATCCCGACGCGCGCGGATTTCGGAGCCCAAACGAGCCGAAAATGGCTCACTCAGACGACTCGGGCTGCCCGAAAAGCTCCTGGTGCAGCTTCTTTCGCCGCTCGATCTGTTTTGTGCTTCGCTTTGCGGGCTTGAGGCCGAGCCTGGTCGACATCATGTCGAGCAGAATCTCAAGCTGCGTGATGTCGCACATCTGATCGTAGGTAATCTCGAGAACGGAATATCCCATCGACTCGAGCGCGGCGCGTCTGCCGGACGCCTCCTTGAACCCCGCGCGGTCGGCGTGGTACGCCATCCCGTTGAGTTCGACGACGGCATTCTGCTCCGGCCAGAGCATGTCGCATTTGCAGTATGACATGCCCGCGAGCAGCTCCGCTTCGGGGGTGAACGTCACGCGCTCGTTGAACAGGGGAGCTGGGTACCCCGCGCCGCCGCATCGAGGCGGCAACAAGGCAAACAGCGCCCAAGCAGTTTCCAGCCACGATCCGGAGCGGTCATGCACGAACTGCGCTGCCCTCCGCGCTTGCGGCAGCCCGTCAACGCACTGCATCGTTTCGAGCTCGATGCGGAGCTGCTCCGTCGTTATGAGCTGAGGCCGCTTCCACATGCTGGATGGGTCCCCGTTCCTATCGAATACCGGTTTCCACGGGTCGTCCTCATCCTTCCTGAAGAACTGCGATGGCTGCTTCGCCCCGCTCGCCTGCGCCTTGCACGCTTCCAGCAGAGGGCGCACGAGATCCGTCACGCTCGGCTCGGCGTAGATGCCGCATGCCTCGTACATGAGGGCGATCGTCGCGGTAAGCGAGCGCCGGCGCGACGCTTGGACGAGCGCCAGGGAGGGGGATGCGACGTACAGGTCGTTGCCGAGCGCCTGGAGCAGGGATGCGTCGGGTTTTCGGGACAGCCGGTGCACGCGTGCGAACGGGGATGTGCGCATGGTGCCGTAGTCGGTTTCGACCTCGATGGGGAGCGGGATGCCCTTGAGGTCGAAGGGCAGGCGGGCCAGGATGCGCTCGTCGACGTACCTCCTGTTCTTCCGGCCTGTCGCGTAGCGCCGCATCTTCTCATCCATCTTGAGCCACGCGGTGAACTGCTCGGGAGGTATCTCCTCGTGTTTGAAGAGCGTGGGGGTGTTCCACCATGCGAGGGCGGATGCTCCGGTGATGATGATCATGATTGGCTTCCCTTTCTGCCCGTCGGCGAGCTGCTCGCCTTGGCTGCATCCCATTCGACCTGGGTGCAGCATCTCATGGCGATCTGCGCCGAATCTGGCACGAACCTGGCATGAACCTGTCGCGAACCTTGCACGGAGCTGGCACAGGGGATGGAATCGCAGGTCGCCGGGGAGCGATCGGGGCGTTTCGTTGATACAAGCGGGAACCAGGCCGTCCCAAAGATCACGAAACGAACGGTTTATGAAGGGGTGCCCGAGTAGCGAGGGGTTGCGCGCCAACAAATGCGCAGGTAGCAGGGTCGCCGATTTCCCGGCTACTTTGCCCA
>NZ_CAPF01000107.1:0-1520 GCF_000321165.1 Enorma timonensis | reverse complement strand
GGAAGCGCGGCGGAATCCTGGACCGCCGGATGGGAGGGGCGATGTACCCGAGGGAGGACAGGGGGAGGATCCTCGCGGACCTCGAGGAGAGCGGGATGCTGCCGGGGGCGTTCGCGAGGTCGAGGCCCGGGTCGCCCTCGGCCTCGACGCTCCGCCGCTGGGCGAGGCAGGCGGAGGAGGGCCTGCTGGAGGTCCCGCGGCGCGAGGTGAGGGGCCGGGCGGAGGGGCGGCCCAGGCACGGGCGCTACCCGGGGGAGACGGTGGCGGAGGCCGTGAGGCTCGTCTCGGGCGGGGCGCGCCCCGCGGACGTCGCCCGCAGGCTCGGCGTCTCGTCCGGCGGGCTGGTGCGGTCGTGGTGCAGGAGGGCCGCCGGGGCGGGTAGAACCCCCTGGAGGGGGGCGGTGCGCATGGGCGGCCCGGCGGAGGACAGGATAGCGGAGCTCGAGGCCGAGCTCGCCGAGGAGAGGATGCGCTGCGCCGCGCTCAGGGAGCTGATGCGCGACCCAAAAGCAGGCGACCCGGCGAGCCTCTCGAACTCGCGGAAGGCAGAGTTAGGCGAGAGATTGAGGAGGGGCTGCGGGTACCGGCTCCGGGACGTGCTGACCCTGTTGAGGATATCGAAGAGCTCATACGAGTACGCCAGGCGCGCGAACGAGGCGAGGGGTGAGCGCTCGGAGCGCACCGCCCGCCGCGTCCGCCGCGCCTGGGAGGCGAGCGGGCGCACCTACGGCTACAGGCGCGTCTGGGCGTCCGTGAGGTCGGGGGCCGACGGCCTCCCGCCGGAGGGGGTCTCCCAGCTCGAGGTGCGCCGGGCGATGCGCGCGGCGGGGATCAGCGGCAGGAGGCCGAGGGCGGGCAGGCCGTGGAGCTCCTACGCGGGCGAGACCGACGACCGCCCGGCGAACGCGCCCAGGGAGCGCGCGGCCGCCCGCCGCGCCGCCGGCGAGGACTTCCGGCTGGCGCACGACTTCTCCGCCCCTGCGCCCGGGGAGCTCGCGGTGACCGACGTCACCGAGTTCTCGATCCCGGCCGGGAAGGTCTACCTCTCGCCCGTCATCGACTGCTTCGACGGGGCGCCGGCGGCGTGGTCGATCTCGCGGCACCCGGACTCCGCGCTCTGCGACGGCTCCCTGCGCGCCTACCTCGACGGCCTGCCCGCGGGGTCGGCGCCGACCGTCCACACCGACGGCGGGGCGACCTACCGCTCGGCGTCCTGGAAGGCGATCGCCGGGGAGCGCGGGGCGGCCAGGTCGATGTCCCGCAAGGCCTGCTGCCAGGACAACGCCCGGGCCGAGGGCTTCTTCGGGACGCTCAAGGAGGAGTTCTTCTACGGCAGGGACTGGTCGGGCGCCTCGCTCGCGGCGTTCGAGGAGGAGCTCGACGGGTACCTCAGGTGGTACGCGACCGGGCGCCTCAAGGCCTTCCGCGAGGGCGGGCGGACGGTGTACGATACGATCGCCGGGCGCAGGGGGCGCCTCGGCTACGCGACGTAGGCGGTCCAAGGTGGCCGCCGCACTCCC
>NZ_CAPF01000108.1:0-1419 GCF_000321165.1 Enorma timonensis | reverse complement strand
GAACTGCACCCCAAAACTTGGACGCGTTAAATCATAACCGCTAAGCGGCCTCGCGGAGGGCCAGCTCCCGGAACTCCGCCGGGGTCAGGCCCTTCAGCTTGACCTGCCGCCTCACGTGGTTCCAGTGGTGTATGTACGCCTCGAGGTCGGCCTTGAACGACTCGAACGTGTCCCAGTCGCGCCCGCGGAAGAACTCGTCCTTGATGTGGCCGAAGACCTGCTCGGTCGCGGCGTTGTCCAGGCAGTTGCCCTTCCGGGACATGCTCTGGGTGATGCCGTTCTCGGCGAGCGCGCGCACGTACGCCGCGTGCTGGTACTGCCAGCCCATGTCGGAGTGCAGGACCGGCGCCGCGCCCTCGGGCTTGGCCGCCGCGAGCATGGCGAGCATCTCCTCCTGCTGGGCGAGGTCGGGGCGCTCCGAGACCGACCACGCCACGATCTCCTTGCTGCCGAAGTCGTACACGGGCGCGAGGTAGGCCTTGCCGAAGGAGAGCCTGAACTCGGTGACGTCGGTGCCCATCTTCCGCCAGGGGCCGTCGGCGGCGAAGTCGCGGCCGAGCACGTTCTCGAAGGTCTTCCCGACGACCCCTTTGTAGGAGTTGTACCTGTGGTGGTCGGTCTCCCGCCTGATGCCGCACCTGAGCCCCATCTCGCGCATCATCTTGAGCACCGTCTTGTCCGCTATGCGGGCGCCGTCCACCGCCCGGAGCTCCATGGCGACCTGGCGGTGCCCCACGCCGTTCGGGAGCCTCCCGAAGATCTCGGCGACCCTCGCGCGCAGCTCCGGCCTGGTCGGGCCCTTGGGGTGGGCGAGCGCGTAGTAGTAGCTCGACCTGGCGAGGCCCGCGGCCTCCAGCAGGTCGGCGAGGCCGTGCCCCAGCCCTGAAAGCTCGGCGACCGCTAGGGCCTTCTCCCGGTTCGGGAGCTGAGCTCCGCCTTCAGGGCTATCGATTTTTTTAGGTACGCCACCTGCGCCTCGAGCTTGCGCACGCGCTCCTCGAGCCTCTCCTCGCGGGTCCTGGGCGCGGCCCCCGGGCCGGAGCCCCCCGGCCTCCCCCTCGGCCTCGGCCTGAGGGCCTCGGCGCCGCCCTCGCGGTAGAGGCGGCACCACCGGTCGAGCGAGCTCGAGCCGGCGATCCCGAAGCGCCGCATCGCCTCGGCCCTGGTCGCGCCGCCGTCGACCACGGCCCTGGCGGCGGCGACCTTCGTCTCGTAGTCGTATCTCGCGCGCGTCTCCCCCATGCTCAGCAGACCGTCCCTCCCGACCGCCCGGTACGTCTGCTGCCATTTTCTCACGGCCATGGCGGGGACCCCGAGCTCGCGGGCGACGGACTCGTACCCCCTGCCCTCCGCGAACAGGTCCGCGGCGAGCGACCTCGCCGCGCGCCCGTGCCCGTACCGTAGGTCGATGGACATGAG
>NZ_CAPF01000109.1:0-1289 GCF_000321165.1 Enorma timonensis | reverse complement strand
GGGGGTGCGGACGATTTCTTGGACCGGCCTAGGCGGCCGTCCCGAGGCGCGCCCTGCGCCCCGCTATCGTATCGTACACGGTCCCGCCGCCCTCGGCGAACGCCTTGAGCCTGCCCTCCCGGTACCAGCGGATGTACCCGGAGAGCTCCCCGATGAACGCCTCCGCCGTCCAGCCGCCCCAGTCGCGGCCGCGGAAGAACTCGACCTTGAGCCTCCCGAAGAAGCCCTCCATCGCCGCGTTGTCGGGCGAGTGCCCCCTCCGCGACAGGGACCGGGTGACGCCGAGCCTGCCGCACTCGGCGACCCAGTCCGGCGTCCGGTAGTGCCAGCCGCGGTCCGAGTGCAGCAGGAAGCCGCCGCCGACGGCCGCGGCGGCCCCGGCCAGCATCTCCGCGACGAGCGCCTTCGAGGGGCTCGTGCCCGCCGAGAAGGCCACGACGTCGCCGTCGAAGAGGTCGACGCAGGGCGACAGGTACACCCTCCTCGGGTCGTCCGGGAGCCTGAACTCGGTGATGTCGGTGACGAGCCGCTCGCCGGGCCGGGCGGCCGAGAAGTCGTGGAGGTCCCGGGCGGGGTCGGAGAGCAGCAGGTTCGGGGCCCCCGCCATGCCCTCCTCGCCGGCGTACGAGCTGTAGCGCCGGCGGCGCGGCCGGGCCGCCTCGAGCCCCTCCTCGCGCATGACCCTCCGCACGCGCTTCTCCGAGGCGCGGACGCCCCGGGCGCGCAGCTCGGCGTGCACGCGCCGGTAGCCGTAGGCCCCCCGCCCCGCCGCGAACGCCTCCCCGACGAGGGGGCGGAGCGCCGCGTCGCGGTCGCGCCCGAGCCGCGCCCGGTGGTACTCATAGGAGCTCTTCGAGATCCTCAAGAAAGCGGTGATCTCGCGGAGGGGCAGGCCGGTCTCCGCGCGCAATCTCTCGCCCAGCTCGCACTTTCTCCTGTTCGACATCGAACCCGGGTGCGAGCCTCCCCCTTTTAGGTCGTCCAACACCGCCCTGAGCAGCATGTTCTCGGTCATGGCGGCCTCGTAGGCGGCCCTCTCCCCGGCGTTCACGGCGGGCACCTCCCTGATCGTCTCCCTGTAGACGATTCTACCCGCCCGGCGCTCGTGCGGGACGCGGCCCGCGGCCCACCTCGACACCGTCTGCCCCGAGACCCCGACCAGCGCGCCGGCCTCCGCCCGCGTCCACCCCTCCTCGAGCGCCATCAGCGCAAGCTCGACGTCGTCCCTGTCGTGCATGCGGACCCCCGTCCCGACGCCTCCCGGCGTCCAACTTTTTGTCCGCACCCCC
>NZ_CAPF01000110.1:0-1268 GCF_000321165.1 Enorma timonensis | reverse complement strand
CGGATTCAAGGTTAGATCGCACCACCCGGAAAGGGTGGGGACCGTGTACAGTCGTGAGTTCAGGGAGAGGGCCGTCGCCCTCGTCGCCTCCGGGGAGAGCGCGGCGGCCGCCGCACGGGAGCTGGGGTGCGGCAAGAGGTCGGTCGTCGAGTGGTGCGGGATCGCGGGCCTCCGCCTGCGCCACGGCCGAATCGGGGGCCCGGTGAGGAGGCCCGTCGTGGAGGCCGCCCCGCTCCCGCCGAGGAGCTCGCCGCGCGCCCGGCTCGACGACGAGCGCAGGGCGCTGATCGCCGACCGGCTGCGCGCCGGGCGCGGCGTGAGGGAGATCGCGCGCGAGCTGGGCGTCTCCCACTCGACCGTGTCGCGCGAGCTCGCCCGCAACGCGCGCCCGGACGGGCGCTACGACGCCGGCCACGCCGGCAGGAGGGCGCGCGAGCGGGCCTCCAGGCCGAGGGCCGGCAGGCTCGAGCGGCTCCCGCGCCTCAGGGCCGAGGTCGTGCGCCGGCTGGCGCTCAGGTGGTCCCCCGAGCAGGTGTCGGCGAGCCTGCGGCGCGACTTCCCCGACGACGAGGAGATGAGGGTGAGCCACGAGACGATATACCGGGCCCTCTACGTGCAGGGGCGCGGCTCGCTGCGCGGGGAGCTCGAGGTGGAGCTGGTGCTTCGCAGCGGCCGACGCTCGAGGAGGCGCCGCTCGCTGCCGCCCGAGCCGCGCGGGGGCAGGACGTGGGTGGAGGGGGCCGAGCTGGCCCTCAGGCCGCCCGAGGCCGACGACCGCTCGGTGCCGGGCCACTGGGAGGGCGACCTCGTCGTGGGCGCGGACGGGGCGACCTGCCTGGTCACGCTCGTGGAGCGCTCCGCGCGCTTCCTGCTGGTCTCGAGGCTCCCCGAGCACTCGTCGCAGACCGTGGCCGGCCGTCTCGCCGAGATGGTCGCCTCGCTGCCCGCCGCCCTGCGCCGGACGCTGACCTGGGACCAGGGGGTCGAGATGGCCCGCTGGAGGGGCTTCGCCGAGGCCACGGGCTTCGAGGTCTACTTCTGCGACCCCCGCAGCCCCTGGCAGCGGGGCACCAACGAGAACACCAACGGGCTCCTGAGGCAGTTCTTCCCCAAGGGGACGGACTTCTCGCTGGTCACCGACGAGGCGGTGCGCGAGGCCCAGGACCAGCTCAACGGGAGGCCGCGCAAGACCCTCGGGTGGTCGACGCCGGCGGAGGAGATGGCGCGAATGTTGTCGGAGAGTGGTGCAATGACCGTGTGAATCCGCC
>NZ_CAPF01000111.1:0-875 GCF_000321165.1 Enorma timonensis | reverse complement strand
GCGCCGACGCCGCGACCGGGTCGTCCGGCTCGGCCATCCCGAGGGCGGCGGGCATCGCGCGGTCGGCGCGCATGCCCCTCAGGGGCCCGGCGACCTCCTCGGGCGCGGACCTGGCGATGGCGATGGCGGCGTTCGCGGCGGCGGTCGCCGACGACACCAGCCTGTCGCGGGCCGCCAGCAGCGCCCGCGCGGACTCCACCCAGCCGTCGCGCGACTTGGGGACCGAGAGGCCCTCGCCCGAGAGCGCCTTGCGGGCCGCGCGCTCGGCGTCGACGGGGCCGCTCTTCCTCGACCCGCGCGGCCTCCCCCTCCTCTCCGGCTGCAGGACCTCCCAGACCGGCAGCCCGAGCTCGGAGAGCCTGCGCGCCAGCCCCGCCCCGTAGGTCGCCGTCCCCTCGACGCCGACCGCCACCGGCTCCCCGGCGCGGCGGACCGCCGCCGCGAGCGCGTCGTAGCCCTCCGGCGCCGCCGGGAACCGCTCGGAGAGCAGCACCCTCCCGACCGCGTCGAGCACGCACAGCCAGTGCTCGTCGGCGTGCGTGTCCACCCCCGCGAAGACCGCCCCCTCGGGCAGGTCGCCGTGATCGACCCTCATGCTCGTCTCCTCCCCGTCGTGGACCGTGCGCGCCCTGCGGGCGGGGCAGACAATGCACTGGCGGGAGCGCTACAATGCGGGTGTGTTCGGGTACGCGGCGGCGCTCAGGCTCCTATCAGGTCATGCGGCCGCCCGAGGGCCCGGTGCGCGGCGCGGGACAGGTCGCTTTGAAGGCGGCCCCGCGGGGGCGCCAGCAGGTAGATGGGTCACCGCGCCGCGTACCGACATGGTATCCGCCGAACGGCGGTACGACCATATTGCAAATTATCAGTGCAGGTAA
>NZ_CAPF01000112.1:0-868 GCF_000321165.1 Enorma timonensis | reverse complement strand
GGCGCCGCATCGAGCGGGGCGTCGGCCTCGGCGGGGGCCATCGGGTCGAGCGCGGGCGTCGCCGCGCCGATTGGCGCGTTCGTCGGCTGGGGCGCCGGCTCGGAAGGGAATGTGCGCTCCCCGGACGTCATCGGCGGCTCACCTTCATCACGACGTCACCGATCTGCACCTCGTCGCCCTCGCGCAGGGTCGCGGGCTCCAGGAGCTGGCGGCCGTTCACGAGCGTGCCGTTGAGCGAGTTGAGGTCCTCGATGACGAGGGCGGGGCCCTGGAGCGAGAAGCGCGCGTGGCTCGCCGAGACGAACGGCTCGTTGATGCAGATGTCGGAGCTGGGCGAGCGGCCCACGATCACGGGGCCGAGCATGTCCACGTGGATGCCGCGGATGCCGCGCGGGCCCTTGTCGACGTCGATCGTCCAGATGGCGGAGTCGCGGCGCTGGCCGCGCACGAGGCCCACGCCGGTCTTCATGACGGCGAACAGGAAGATGTAGAGCAGGACGACGAGGACGATGCGCCCGATGAAGAGGATGACGTCGATCATGGGCCTCAGCTCCTGAACTCGAACGTGCTGAGACCGAAGGTGAGCACGTCACCGTTGCGCAGCGGGCAGCGGGTGATGCGGCGGTTGTTCACGAGTGTGCCGTTCGTGGAGTTGAGGTCCTCGATGGACCACTCGGTGCCCGCGAGCGTGATCTGCGCGTGGCGGCGCGAGACGTTGGGGTCGCGCAGCACGATGTTGGCGGCCGCGCGCTCGCGCCCGATGATGCACGCCGGCGCGGTGACGGGGTGGGTCTCGCCGGTCACGACGTCGACGAGCTGCGCCGACGCCGGGGCCGCGGCGCGCCCGCTCGCGAGGTTGCCGGCGATG
>NZ_CAPF01000113.1:0-853 GCF_000321165.1 Enorma timonensis | reverse complement strand
ACACGGCGGCGCGCGTGCTCGCGCGGCCCGAGGTCGCGGCCGGTGCCGTGGTGCTCGCGCTCGCGGCCGCCGCGACGAGCCTCGCGCTCGCCCGCCACGCGCGCAACATGCGGGAATCCCGCGGAAACGCCATGCTCATCGTGGGCGGCACCCTGCCCGGAATTATGGTTGTTTTGCTGCTCTGGCTTGCAAACCCTATGGAAAATGCGCTCGTCGCGACCTACGGAGCGGCCATAGCCATCGGCGCGGGAGCCCTATCCTCTATAATTATCTTCATATGCGTATACTCGTTGGGATATCGAAAAGACATGCCAGAAGGTGATCGACCGTGAACTTCCTGAACATCTTCGAGGACCGCGTGGCGGGGATCTTCGGTGCCGCGCGCGCGCCGTTCTCGTTCAAGAAGCTGGCCAAGCAGGCCGCTCACGAGATGGAGGAGCAGACGCTCGTGGTGAACGGCGCGAACACCGCGCCCGCGCTCTACACGATCCTCATCGCGAACGACGACGACGCCTTCATGGCCCCCTACTACCCGCAGCTCGCACGCGAGGTGAGCTCGCTCGTGAAGGCGCAGGCCGAGAAGAAGCGCTACACGTTCGTGGGCGAGCCGCTCGTGCGGTTCATGATCGACCCCGAGCTCAAGGCCGGCAAGTTCTCCGTCTTCGCCGAGAACGTCGACGCCCAGACCCTCGCGCGCCTCTATGAGGAGGAGCGCGCCTACCAGCAGAGCCTCGCGCAGAACTTCCCGGCCTCGGCCGCCGCGCGCAGCCAGCAGGCGCCCATGCCGCGCCAGCAGACCCCGCAGCCCCGCCCCGCGGCGGCTGTCGAGAGCCCCGTGCGGCAGGCACGCCTC
>NZ_CAPF01000114.1:0-683 GCF_000321165.1 Enorma timonensis | reverse complement strand
CACCAACAAAAGCGACGCTCCTATTGTTTGTCAACCCTGATCCGCGGGAATTGGGAACCCGTCCTCGACCCAGGCGCGGTACCGCTCGCGCATCGACGGGCTCCCGCCCCTCCCGAGCTCGATTAGCGAGATGAGCCCCCGGGAGACCCCGAGCGCCGCGCCGGCCGCCTCCTGGCTGATCCCCGCGGCCCTCCTCGCCGAACCGAGCCCGCCCGGGTCGAAGCCCGGCGCGGCGCCCCGCGGGCCCGTGAGCGCCCGGTACGCCTCCCGCGCTATGTAGCGCTTGAGGCACCTCATGATCTCCCTGTCGGAGAGCCCCTCCGACCTGCGCCTCGCGGCGTAGGCCCGCGTCCTCGGGTCGTGGTCGAGCCTGTGGCGGGCGATCTGGTGGAGCGCGCTGTTCGCCCGGCGGTCCCCGCCCCGGTTGAGGCGGTGCCGCACGGTCCTGCCGCTCGAGGCCTCGACGGGCGAGGCGCCGCAGAGCGCCGCGAAGGCCGCCTCGGACGCCATCCTGCCGGGGTTGTCGCCGGCCGCGACGGCGAGCCGGGCGGCGCTCACGGCCCCGCACCCGTACATGGAGAGCAGGGCCGGGCAGCCCCCGCGGACGAGGCCCTCGATCTCGGCGAGGAGCCGCGCGGCGGCCTCGCGCGACGCCCGCCAGCTCTCCGCGAGGGCCCTCACGG
>NZ_CAPF01000115.1:0-661 GCF_000321165.1 Enorma timonensis | reverse complement strand
ACCGCCGGCTGCGGAGCGCGGGCGCGGGGTGGACGCGGGGTTTGCGGGGCGCGCGGCGGGAGCACCGGCTGCGGGCGGGCGCGGCACCGCACGGAGCCCCGACATGAAAAAGCGCCCTGTGCACTCGATGGATCCGGGTGCCCGGCAGAGGCTCCTTATGGCTGCTTCCTCCCGGACCTGACCAGATTCGGAACATATCGTCACCCGAACCCATCGAACGCGCAGAGCGTAGTGCCTATGGTACCCGTTGGGTCGCCGCGCGTCGAGGGGCAAATTGCCTCCCGCTGCCAAATCACCACGTCTGTCCCAGCAGGTACGCCCGGATGGCGGCCTCGCCGGCGGCGCGCAGGTTCGCGCGCGCCTCGTCGCGGGACAGCGCCCTATCGAGCGCCATGGGGCGGCGGACGATGGGGAGCACGAGGCCGATCCCGGCCGCGTAGACGTCATCGAGCACATCCGCACGGCCTCCCACCAGCGCGATCGTGGGAACCCCCCGCCGATGCGCCCGCGCCGCCGCCCCCACCGGAGCCTTGCCGTGGGCGGTCTGTTCGTCCATGAAGCCCTCGCCCGTGATGAGGAGGTCGGCCTCGGCGAGCGCCGCATCGAAGCCTATGAGGTCGAGCACGGCCGACGCCCCCGAGGTCATGCGCGCGCCCAGGAC
>NZ_CAPF01000116.1:0-617 GCF_000321165.1 Enorma timonensis | reverse complement strand
CGAGCGCGGCGACCTCGACCTGCTTGGCCACCATGCCGCCCTGGCCGAACATCCCCGGCGACGCCGCCTGGGCGACTCCCAGCATCGCTTGGAGCGCGGCGCGGTAATCGCCCGCGCCGAGCGCCTCGAGCACGTCGAAGACGGCGACGGGCCGGCGCGCCGCACCGCTCTCCTGCGCGCGGTCGGATTCGAGCCGGGTCTCGTTGCTCTGGAGGGAGCGGAGCTCCCTCAGCACGCCGTCGGCATCCACGAGGCGCGAGCCGCGCCAGCGCTTATCGCTCGCGCAGGCGATCCGCGCCGCACCCGACCACACGCCGGCGAAGGGCGAGCGGATCCAATCCACGAGTTCGGGTGCCGGCCACCATGCGACCGGCTCCTCGTTGCCCATGCGGTCGAGCACATCGATGAGCATGAAGAAGAGCTCGCCGGCACGCGTCTCGGAGAAGCGCAGGCGCGCCTCGACGCGCGACGCGACCCCCCGGGCGGCGAGCCGGGGTGCGAGGTGACGCGCGAGGGCGAGCGGATCGGGCGATGCCGCGACGACGTCGCCTGCGCGCGCGGCGTCGAGCACCAGGACCGTATAGGCGGCGTCCCGGGCCGACGCGCTGCAGATGGGA
>NZ_CAPF01000117.1:0-535 GCF_000321165.1 Enorma timonensis | reverse complement strand
CGCAGCGGCAGGTTCGGCGGGGCCTCGGAGGCCTCCCCGGCGTAGCTGGACCAGCGCCTCGCCCGGCGGCGCCCGCGCGCCGAGAGCCCCTCCTCGCGCATGATGCGCCTCACGACCTTCTCCGAGACGCGCGTCCCGCGCCTCCGGAGCTCCGCCCACACGGGGCGGTACCCGCGGCCGCCGCCCATCGACTCGAACGCCTCGCGGACCTCGGCCCTCAGCGCGGCGTACTTGTCGCGCCCGAGCCGCGCGCGGTGGTACTCATAGGAGCTCCTCGAGATCCTCAAGAAAGCGGTGATCTCTCGGAGGGGCAGGCCGGTCGCCGCGCGCAATCTCTCGCCGAGCGCGGTCTTTCTCGCGTCCGACATCGAAGCCGGGGCGCAGCCTTCCGCTTTTAGGTCGTCCAACACCGCCCTGAGCAGCTGGTTCTCCGTCATCGCGGCCTCGTAGGCCGCCCTCTCCGCGTCGTTCACGGGCGCCTCCTCGCGTCGGGTGCGGGGCACCATGGTAGCACCCCGGGCCCGGCCGCGCGGCA
>NZ_CAPF01000118.1:0-500 GCF_000321165.1 Enorma timonensis | reverse complement strand
GGATCCACGGCGAGACGATGACGCGGAAGTCGTCGTCGAGGCCGGGGATGGCGTACTCGGCGGTGTCGATCACCACGACGTCCTCGTCCTTGGTGCGGTCGGCGAAGTTCGTGAGGAAGGCCTCGACGCGCTCGTCGAGCTTGCGGCTCTCGTCCTCGCCCTTGAACAGGAACACCGGGACGTCCCGCTCCACGAGCTCGAGCGTGCCGTGGAAGAAGTCCGCGGAGGTGATGTAGCGGGTGCGCTTCCACTGCATCTCCTCGAGGATGCACATGGCGAACAGGATCGTCTCGCCCCAGAGCGCGCCGGAGCCGATGAACATCGTGTAGGGCGCGAGGGCGTACTTCTTCGCGAGCTCCTCGGCCCTGGGCTCGAACTTCTTGCGGATGTCGAGCAGGTCGGCCCAGATGTCCTTGGTCTGCTCGATGAACAGGTCGTACTTCGGGAAGCAGCCGCGGCGGTAGAGCAGGCGCAGGCCGAAGCAGTCGGCGAGGTAGTAG